>WRMR01000497.1 GCA_009776995.1 Planctomycetaceae bacterium
CGCTTGTGTTTGGTGCGGCTTCGCCTTTGTCAAGCATGTATTTTTCGAGACTCTTGAAGTCGCACTTGCCCGCTTCGATGTCGGCACCGATGCCGCTGTCCCACGAACTGTAACGCTCCTTGACCATCTTCTCGATTTCGCCGGTTTTCCGCATTTCAGCGGCGATTTTCAACCCCTTCGCAAAAGCGTCCATGCCGCCGATGTGAGCATAGAACAGATCGACCGGCTCGAAACTTTCGCGGCGAACCTTCGCGTCGAAATTGAGACCGCCGGTCGTGAAGCCACCGTATTTCATGATGAGTAGCATCATTTTCGTGGTCATGTAAACATCCGTCGGGAACTGGTCGGTGTCCCAGCCCAACAGCATGTCGCCCGCATTGGCGTCAACCGAGCCGAGGAATCCCTGACTGCCCGCGTAGTCCAATTCGTGCTCGACCGAATGACCGGCCAGCGTCGCGTGGTTCGTTTCAATGTTCATCTTGACGTATTTTTCAAGGCCGTACGCCCGCAGGAAATTGATGCACGCGGCGGAATCGTAGTCGTACTGATGCTTGGTCGGTTCCTTGGGTTTCGGCTCGAAATAGAACTGACCTTGAAAGCCGATTTCCCTGGCGTAATCGACCGCCATGTGCATAAATTTTGCGAGGTGGTCGGCTTCACGCTTCATGTCGGTGTTCCAGATGCACTGGTAACCTTCGCGGCCGCCCCAAAACGTATAGCCCTGACCGCCGAGTTCCAGCGTCACTTCGAGTGCCTTCTTGACCTGGGCAGCGGCATAGGCAAAGGCGTCGGCGTTGCAACTGGTGGCCGCCCCGTGCATGTAGCGAGGATTGCCAAACAGGTTGGCCGTTCCCCACAGTAATGTAATGCCGGTTCGTTGCTGTTCTTCCTTGAAAACTTTGACCACTTCGTCGAGATTTTTGTTCGACTCCGCAAGCGTTTTTCCTTCCGGGGCCACATCGCGGTCGTGGAAACAGTAGAACGGAGAGCCAAGTTTGTCGCAAAACTCAAAGAACACGCGAACGCGATTGCAAGCGTTTTGCACCGAATCGGTGCCGTCTTCCCACGGACGAAGCATGGTGCCCGGTCCGAAGGGGTCGGCTCCCGAACCGCGAAGTGTGTGCCAGAACGCGACACTGAAACGGAAATGGTCTTTCATTGTCTTGCCTTCGACCAGCTCCGCCTCATCATAAAAACGAAATGCCAACGGATTGGAAGAACCGGGACCTTCAAATTTGATTTTGGAAATTTCAGGAAACGCTGCCATGTTTTGGACTCCTTGAATCATTGTGTCGTTGAGGTTTCGGGCTTCAGAGATGAGCATCGGGCAACAACCCTGAAGCCTACCCCGCTATTGTCGCACATTTTCCTGAAAGTCTCAAGAGGTGCGGATGAAGGAATGGCATTCTCCAAAAGCGATGTCTGAAATGGCATTTTTCAGAACCATCAAGCTGGAAAACCAGGAGAAGATGGTTTTTCGGCTTGCTCCAGGATAAATGTTGCCGTTGTCACTCAACATCAACTTTTACTTCACCCAGGACCTTGGCGTCTTTGGTTTCCGCAGGTATTTCCCGTGAACGGTTACAGGAAATCAAGTACGCCCATTGCTGGACGCCGTTCATGCACGGAGAACCGGAGCCTGGCAAAATGGACGAGCTTCATCGGCAGTCCCTGGAGTTTTTGCGCAAACAGGTCAATCGATAACCATTTGCATCTGACGATCGCGATGTGATTAACAATGCGCGAAGGTCATGTCGTTGCCTTACTCATGCAACGTCTGCGCCATGAACAACAAAAACGTGACAGCGCAAATTACCCTTATTGCCCCAGGATCATTTGGTCGAGTCGGGGCAATGAGGGAAGTTGCGGCCAGTAGGAATTGGAGGTTTGCGTGTCGGAAGCTGTCGTTGGGGCATCAGGATTGGGAATGATCGGGAAAATTTGCAGGTCGTCGAGTTGAACCTCGCCCAATCCGCTGAGCGCGAACGTTACGCACATGCTCGCATTCGGTGGCAGGACGGTCGGCACGGCGCGAAAGAGAGTAAACTGCCGCCATTGGCCGCCTGTGTCAATCCAACGCAAGGCAAGCGGTTCGCCGCCGAGCGAATCGAAAATCATCAAGCCATCAACATTGCCTTGCAGTTTTTGCGGGATATTAATATAACCGGTGATGCAGAGAATTTCGCCCGCGTAAACGGGAATTTGCGGCGTCATGATCCAAACGGGTGCGGTTTCCAGTTGGATACCGTCACTGTCCATCGTATTGCCGGAAATGAGCGTTGTTTCGCCGACACCGCCGCCCACTGTGGGAGCGGTTGCCGCAATTTGCGAGGTCGGGACCAAACGCAATTTGATTCCCCCCTGACCGGATCGCGCGGCGGAGGGATCGGCAACCGTGACACCCGGCATGACACCTTCGGTCGGCACGTTGAGCGAACGCCAACCGGATTGTTGCCATTGCATCGCGTTTTCGCCGTCTCCTGCCGGGAGTCGGTTTTCTCCGGGTTTCATGTGAGCCATTTTTTTGAACATTTCGATATACGCCGGCAACGTCACGAACGATACCGATGTCGGAATCATGTTGTGGTGTGGCACTTCGCGGATCGCCTCTTCCCACTTGAGCCGCTCGTAATACTGCAATCCGGCAATCGAACGTTGTGCCTGCAGGTAGGCCGAGGAAAAATCGCCTTGCTGATAATATGATTCCGCCGTACTGATCGAGCGTTCGGTTTCGCGGAGCATTGATTCCTGTTCGGGCATCGTGATGATCGGCAAGCGGTCATGCAGAGAAGGCAAACCTTCACGTGAGGCTTGGATTTCCTGAAACGCACGAATCGTCTTGCGCACCTGTTCGAGCCGCATTTTTGCGAGTGAAATGGACAATTCCGCACTGCGACGGCTGAGTTCCGGGTGTCTTGACCGTGGGATGACCGCACGCAGGATCGGCGCGTCTTGTGTGAAGAAGGCGGTGGTTGTCGGGTTGACCTCATCGAAATGAACCTGTACGCCGCCGGTGACCCGTTGAAGTTTCAACGGTCGTGTTCCACCGGGCATGATGTGGTTCGCCTCGTGCATTTCAAAATTGCCCGGCATGAGAAAATCGACGTTATTGCAGTTCGTATTCCCCATCACATACTGACCGAACGGCTTTGTGATATGTGGAAGAAGGAGTTTCGCCCGTACGGTTTTCAGTAATATGCCGCCGACTTCCGCGTTGCGGGACCGGACGAACTGGGGTGATCCGCCTGCACTGAACCAGCCGTCAATGAGCATCAGTTCCATGTTGACCAGTTCAAGCAGCGCGGCGCGGTATTTCGTTTCCGCATCATCGGCGTCGAGCCGCGAGTTTGAAGTGAAA
>WRMR01000498.1 GCA_009776995.1 Planctomycetaceae bacterium
TTCACCAACAGGTCAAGGAGAAGGTCACGCCCCCTACGAAAAAACGCTGCCGGTGATTCCTCCGGGGGCTCGCAGCATCAAGCGGTATAAGAGCAAATGCACCGGCTGCCACCTCTGCGTGAGCAAATGCCCCGCCGGTATCATTACGCCGTCAACCTTTGAGCTGGGATTGAGCGGTTTCATGCAGCCGGTTCTCGATTTCAACACCCGTTATTGTGATTACGACTGCACCGTATGCACGACGGTCTGCCCGACGCACGCCTTGCAGGCACTCACGCAAGAGGAAAAGCACGTCACCAGTATCGCAAAAGCGGTTTTCATGCGGGAAAACTGCGTCGTGCATACGCTGGGCGAGAATTGTGCCTCCTGTGACGAACACTGCCCGACCAAGGCGATCAAAATGGTGCCTTACGGCGATCCGGCACTTCACCTGGTCATCCCGTCAGTTGATCGCGAATTGTGTCTCGGCTGCGGAGCCTGTGAGTACGCCTGTCCGATCCGTCCGTATCGCGGAATTTACGTCGATGGTCTGGCCGTCCATGAAGAGGCCAAACCGGCCTACGACCCGAACGCCAAGCAGGAAGACGTCTCCGGGGAGATCGATTTTCCGTTTTGAGGCTGCTCGTGCTTTGCTTGTTTTATCTGTTCACGATGAAATTCACTACGAAGGCATAAAAAACAACGATTGGTTATTGATGACTCTCCTGTTTCAAGCGGTCCCGGATTTCCCGGAGTTCCACAATGGAAACCCGATTTGGATCGTTGCATTCAGGTCGGGAAACGGCCGAGTCGATAAACTTGATCCACCTCCAGGTGGGCAGGGATGGGTCTTCCACGATCTCTAGTGCCGCTGTGTAATCGGCTGTCGCTTTTTCCGTCTCGCCGAGTTTCTCGTAAGCGTAACCGCGATTGTAGAGTGTGTTGCAACTTCGCGGCGAGCCGTCTAAAAGTACGGTATAATCCGCAATCGCTCCGTGCAAGTCGTCCAGTGCGAATTTCACATTTCCCCGCGATCCATGGTACACGCGAAACTCATGTAGGCTATTTTCCGTTTCCGGTTGCTTTTCGTTCAGGCGAATCACGGCGTCATAATCGGCAAGAGCGAGGGCGTATTCTTTCATTTGAGCGTATTGATAACCCCGGCTGCCTGTGCCTTTAATATGGAAAAAGCTGTTTTCGGGACTCAGCCGTATCATTTCATTGCACATTTCGATCTTTTGAGCGTTATCGGCTTTTGTGAAAACGTACCTGTTGTACCAGTACGGAACCCGAAACGACGAATACCAATGCGGAGCAAAGCAGAGAAGTATTGCTCCCATGATGCACCAACAGGCAATGATTTTTTTCGGCAGGGAAAAGCGAATCGCTTTCCCGTTCCACTTGGCGTAATAATGAAGCGCACCGAGAATGAGTGTGATAAAAGTGACGGTCATAACGTAAATGTTGAGCCAAATGATCGTGAACAGGAGCGGCCATTGACTCGGGGAATCCAGCCAGAGAATGTCGTACTTGCCACGATCCAAGTATGTCCAGTAAATGCTCTTGATTCCGTAACCCACGAGAAAGCTGCCGCCCAATATCACAAGCCAGCGCAGTCGCGGGTAAACGGCGTTGATCGCGGCCAACATCATTGAACCGGCGAGAACCAGTATCAGCTTCAACGAAAGCGGGATCGGGTATGTGTAACCGAAACCGAAATCCGATTGCTTGGCGACGATCAACCCGGCGGCGACAAAGCAGCCCAGGTAAACCAGCCATTCGACGAAGACTTTTTCGACAATCGGCGTCTTGTGTCGATCCCAAACCGGGCCGGCGGCGTGAAACGTCGTTTCATCTTTTGCCGTTGCCAGGAGCCGTTTGTGGAATTGGCGAAATGTCACATAAAATATGACTCCGATGACCAAAAAACTGAAAACTAATGGATGAGCATCCCAAAGATAATCGAAACTTTTATAGATTCCGGTTGCCACAAGAAAAATACCGAAGATGAGACTCGCGAAATACCCAATCAGCATGACCAGGCACGTTCTTGAAAACCGCTTGTACGTTTTTTCCAATCGCGCAATCGAAAGCGATGATTCTTCCAAAGGAACGGTCTTTTTCGGAACGGCCAAGCCGGTGTCTTCGCGCAATATCCGTCGGTAAACCCAGGGCGAAACGAGAATGAATAGAGTGACGCAGAGGAGTAGAAGAATAAGAATCAAAGAAGCAATCATGTTTAAAATGTACAGATCAGAAGCCATGATGCCGTAGTGTACCATCACAGTGAAGATGCCCCGGCATGTCGGCATCAATGCAAAACTGCAAAAGCAAACAAAGGCAATAAGCAGATGTGCCCGCAGGCTACACAGGATCAAGTATCGTCGGGTGCGGAGCGTCGGGGCGTTGCGGACGGAAAACCATAAGCCCGGAATCGCTCCCAGGATGAAAACGATGATGAACAGTGTCGCCGAAATGATCTCGAGTAACACGAAAAAGGGGACGCCGAAAATCGACGCCCCGAACAGTGTTGTGCCGGACGGACCCGATTTTGGAGCGACAACCATTGCAGACGCGGCAAAAGTCGTTTTCGCTCCGGCAGTCGTTCCGAGTGCTGTGGCTGCAACCGCATTACCGGTCGAAAGCGTCATGGCCGCCGGAAGTGCCGCGATGACGGCCAGCGAGAAAAATTCGCCCGGCCCGTTGGCGGCAATCGCCCCTTCGACCTGCTTTTCCAGTTCCCGTCGCAGATACTTTCTCGCACGGGTCAGCCGCATGGAGAGAACCTCTTTGGAAATCTCCAGTGCATCGGCGATTTCCGGGATCGACTCTTCACGGCGATAATAAAGAACCAGCGGGATGCGATATTTTTCGGGGATTTTTTCGAGCGCGGCCCAGATCAAACGATTCTGTTCGCTTTGAGCCAGAATCCGGGCGGGATCGTCTTTTTTTTCGGCGATTTCCACCGCTTCGGCAACGGAAACCGTTTGGACTTTCGGCTGTCTGATCCGGTGATGGTTTGCCAGGTTCCTCGCGATTCCGCAAAGCCAGCCGGGCAGTTTTTCCATGTCCCGCAGTTCGTCGAGTTTTTTCCAGGCAATCAGGAACGTTTCCTGAGCGATGTCCTCGCTTTTATGAAAATCGCCGAGAATGCCGTAAATGATTCCACTGACGATTCCCTGGTACTGCCGGACAATCTGCCCGAAGGAATCGCGGTCGCCGGAGCGACTTTTTTCTATCAACACTGTGTATGGCGTGTGCATTTTACCCCTCGTACTCCCCTCAGAATAACGAAACAATCTCCGTCTGTCAAAAAGTGTCCGAAACGGGGCGGAATCTAACAGAAAAAATCTGAAAAACCCCC
>WRMR01000499.1 GCA_009776995.1 Planctomycetaceae bacterium
ACGAGCACCCGCAAGCCGATTTTGCGGTTGCTGTACTTTGCACTGGCGATGCTGATGCGCAATTGCTGGATTTGGTTCGAACGGGTGTGCGTGACGGAGAACGGTCGCCGCCAACAAACCCGCGACGACTCCATCAGCTTTCGTGATCTGCTCCTGAGACTTGATAAATCCCTTGAAATCGACCTCGCAAAACAAGACCCGACAAAGTAACGTAACCACCATGAAAATAATGAGTTAAATCAATCCAACTGCAATGTCAGATGATACGAACTACTGAAGTTATCTTTTCGTTGGATTTTGCAGTCGGTGGTTATTCGGGGGCGGTGGCCAGAGAGGGCGGCGGTGTATTGTGCCAGCAGGCAATGAGGCAGGATTCCATGAAGTTCAGCACGTTGCGCTCTTGTTTTTCGCAGGTCGCAAGCACGGTCCAGAGCCGCTCCATGAACCGTCGTCCCCATTCGCCGCGGACGCCTTGCGTCATCCGGCGGTCAATCGTGATGAACCGGATCGCCCGCTCGGCGATGTTGTTGGTCGGTTCCATTTCAGGGTTCGTGATGAATGTAAAAAACGATTCGCCGTGGGTCACAAAACGTTTGGTAAGATTTTGTGCTTCGCGAGTTGTCGGAACATTCGTTGCGGCGGCAAGGATCAACGATTTCTTTGCCTGCAAAAGTGCCGTAAAAATCGAAACATCCATGCTGTCATGCCAATGAACCACAGAGGAAAGTTCCCGCATCAACTCGCACAGGCCTTCGCCGTAGGATTTCGTCGCGGCGTCTTTTTGATCGCATAAAAACTTGATGTCGCGGATCGGATGAGCGAGGCAAAACTGCGCAACCCCATTGAAATCCTTCATGGATTTTCGATAGACACTGAAATCATCACAGCCGATGACGCCGCGAAAATTCTCGCCGAGCATGGCGATCAACACCTGACTGCCACGTGACGGATCGATTTTGTAGAAGCTGAAAAGTTTCGTCTCAAACACCCAAATCCAAAGGTTTTGCCGTTTTCCGGCAGACTTGATTCGTCGATGCGTGCGGCGTTTTGTTGCGGCAGGATCGTTTGGAGCTCGTGAGAGACGGACTCAAGCGAGTTGGAAACTTTTTCGAGAATATTTTTCAGGTGGCCGCGTGAAACTCTGACGCCGATATCAACGCAGATTCGAGTTGCTTGATACGTTCCTGTTGAGCTTCGATGGTCTGGTGTTGAGAACGAACAACGGATTCGAGTTGCTCGATTTTACGGAAAAGATCGTCAAGTTGTTGCTGATATTCCGCCCCCATAAGTGACAAGAATAACATCTTTTCAAAAATAAAAAAAGGTCACTTTGCGTACACTTTTTCGTGAACGGTTACAAACTCATAAACCAGGGCGTCAATCTGTTGGTCAATGATGTTGATACGTTGCTCGGCGGCATTCAGGTGGAAGTCGTCCAGCGTCGGATTCTGTTTACGCTCTCAGAGCCAAGTGAAAATGCTCAAAAAAACATGGGGCATTGCCACAGTACCCATCGGGCCCGATTACCCGGAAGACGGCTCACAAAACAGAATTAACGACATGGTGTTGCGGATTCCATGATTGTTAGGATGCAGTCGTTACCCCCTGTTTGAGCCTGGGGATTAGAGAAATTTCGTCCTTTCAGGGCGTCATTGTTTTTACGGATCGTGGCCAGGGGTTGCGGCCTTCGGTCTCACCCCTGGCTAAGGAATTTTACCCTTTCGGGGCAGAGTGATATGAATTACCGGACTCCCGGTTGCCAACACAAAACAATTCTCTGCTTATTTTTTGTACTCCCCGACATTCACCGACAATGCGTTTTTCCCTTTTGTTGCCGTATAACGGAGAGGAGCTGCATCCCTGTTGGTGCCCACCGTGTGCAAAACTTCGGGAACCTTTCTTGGATGCGCCACACGTTTTTTCTCTTGTTCATCAATCAGTTTGTTCCGCTCCTCGAACGGCTTTCTCAATGACTCCTCATGAGGCATTCCATATCCGATCACGATGATATCTTCAAGAGTCACAATCCATTCGCCTTCTCAGGAGTTGTGTGTCTTTCCCGAAGTCCCGTCATTCCACCGGAGTACCGGCTACATTCCGGCTTTTGCCTCCGAAACTCCTTACCGGCAAAATCCCGGGAAAGTCAACCGGCATTGAGCCGGATGGTTGCCACTTCGTTTTCACCGTCGTCGGACACGCGGTGTAGTTTCAGGTTGGGAATCACCGATTGATGACGCCCCTCACGAATGACACCCCGCGTGGTTCCGGCTAAAAAACGTGCCAATTCGACAACCGCCCCTTTGGCAAACTGGTCTTCGAGCGTTTTCAGGATTTCCCGCCACGGAAGCTGACTTCGGAAGGTAATTTGATAGGCTTCCTTGAGCTGCTTGATGTCTTCAGCGGAAAAGCCGCCACGACGCAACCCGATCATGTTCAGCCCGACGATGTTACTGGTCAAACCATCAACCGTGACGTATGGCGGGACATCCTGCGCGATATGGGCCTGGCCGCCGACCATCGCATATTCGCCGATGCGGCAGAACTGGTGTACGCCGACCGCACCGGAGATATTCGCCTTGCTCCCGATGGTCACGTGACCGGCTATCATCACATTGTTGGCCATGACGATGTTGTCACCCAGGCGGCAATCATGCGCAATATGCACATTGACCATCAACAGGTTGTTGTCACCGATGATCGTGGCGTTCGATTCTTTCATGGCACGGTGAATCGTGACGTTTTCGCGGAAGGTATTCTCCGAGCCGATGACCACCTGGCCGCATTCATCGGGGACTGCCAGGTGCTGCGGCAGACCGCCAATCACCGTCCCCTCGCAGAAATGATTGTTTTCCCCGACAGAGGTGCCTTCCTTGATGCTGACCCGGGCTTCGAGGACGCACCCGTCGCCAATCTCGACGCCTTTTTCAATGACACAAAAGGGACCAATATTGACCCCATGACCGATTTTCGCTTTGGAACTCACGGAAGAAAGCGGATGAATTTGCACGTCCTTGCCTCTCATGTTTGAAATAATTTCCTGTTTTCAATTTTGCGGTGATCATGGAAAACGACTTCTCCCCATATTTTCCATCGATCACGCAACGTATTAAGGATATAATATTTTTCATTTTGTGAAAAGATCGATTTTTTCATTTTTCTGCATATATCATACATTTGACGCCAATGACTTTTGTTGCATGAGACAATAGATTGGAAAAGCCGTACTTTCAATTTAACTAGCGGTTGCTAAAATGCCGATAATCAATTCAGTTTACCAGAACGACGCAACCTGTTATGAATGGCAAGAACGAAAAGCGACTGACGC
>WRMR01000500.1 GCA_009776995.1 Planctomycetaceae bacterium
TGGTGACGGCGGCGGCGGCAGAACCATGTGGGGGACTTATGCCGTCGGCAGTATGCATACCAGCGTGTTTAATGCGGCAGTCGGCGACGGTTCAGTGGCGACATTGAGTGTCACCATGAATACGGAACTGGTTGCGCGATTAATTGACTGCAAAGACGGCGTCGCCGTCTCCATTCCGTGATTCGTGAACTGTCTTTTGATGCAGACGCCCGGTTGTGTTTCCGGGCAATGTCATTGGGAAGCCCGTAACTGTTCAGCGGAATGATACGTTTGAAATTTTGAAACAACGGCAATGTTTTGCAATCCGCTGGGATTGCAAAACCAAAATTATTCCGCTGAATCGTTACCATTTTTTAAGAAAGGATTGAATATGCGATTGATTGCGTTATTGATGGCCGGAATCGTGCTTCTTTTTTCCTGGGGATGCAATTCAGACAATGTGAAAGGTACCGGAACGGTCAAGTATTCCTCCGGTGAACCTGTTCCCGGAGGAATGATTCTCTTTGTGGCAAGTGCCAATCAGTATTCCGGCGAAATTGTGAACGGACAGTTTACTCTCGGAGGAGTGCGTCCCGGTGATGGTTTGCCGGCGGGAAATTATAAGGTTTGCATTACCGGGCGTGACGCGGCGGAACAACCTTATGTCGCAGTGAAATATTCAAGTGTGGAGACCTCCGGCATTTCATTCGAAGTGCAAAAAGGCGTTAAGAATGATTTTGAGATCACTGTTGAAAAACCATAAGAGTGCATCAACATAACAACAGGTTATTGTCCAGCAATAAATTTCGCGGAACATGGGAAACTTCCCAATGGATTTCCGCTATTTCCGCTGAATAATGACACCATCAGCATCACCTTCCATTATCACTGTAACCCTCCTCACATACTGGAGATCAAAGATGAAGCACCAACACTCACGTCGTGATTTTCTCACAACAACAGCCGCAGCCGCCGTTGCGATTGCCGCGCCGCTGGTCATACCGCGTTCGGTGTTGGCCCAGGGCGATACGCCCGGGGCGAACGAACGTATCGGCGTGGCCGGGATCGGGGTCGGACGCCAGGGCGGCCCTGTGTTCACCGAAGCGGCGCGTCACAAGGCAACGCAGGCGGTTTGCACCTGCGACGTCTGGCTGAAACGGGCGCAGGACATGGCCAAAAACACCGGGGCCGCCGACGCTTATCAGGATTATCGCAAGGTGCTCGACCGGAAAGACGTGGACGCCATCGTCACCGCAACGCCGGAACACTGGCGCTCGCTCATCTGCATCAACGCGGCTCTTGCCGGGAAACACCTTTACGTGGAAAAGCCGATCACGCTCACCATCAACGACGGCATCCTCATCCGCAAGGCCATCCGCAAGACCAATATCGTTTTCCAGTGCGGCAGTATGCAGCGGTCATATCGCGAAAATTACCTCGGCTGCAAGATGATCCAGGAAGGAAAACTCGGCAGGATCACTGAAGTCATCGCGGCGAATTTTGAAACGCCGTGGTACAACGACCTCCCTGCGCAACCGATCCCGGAAGGTCTCGACTGGGACATGTGGTGCGGGCCGACCGAACCGGTGCCGTATCACATCGACCTGTTCACGCCGCGCGCGAATCCGGGCTGGCTCTCGTTCCGGCCTTATTCCGGCGGTGAAATGACCGGCTGGGGAACGCACGGCTTCGACCAGATTCAATGCGCCCTGGAACTGGACGACACCGGCCCGGTCGAAATCATCGTCGAAGGCGGCAAACTCGACCCGCCGACTTATGACAAGCCGGAATCGCTGGCAAGAGGTAACAAAATCTGTAGTGAACCGCGGCTGAAGTACCGCTTTGCCAACGGCGTCACCGTCCACTTGGGCAAGGAAGAGACATCGGGCGGCACCACAAAATTTGTCGAAGGCAATCGCGGCGGCGCGATTTTCATCGGCGACAAGGCAAAGTCCGAGATTTTCCGCAGCAAAGTGACGACCAACCCGCCGGAACTGGTCACCGAATACTTCGAAGCCCACGCCGATTTGAAATTGCCCTCGCACGTTTCCAACTGGATCGAGTGCATCCCCGAACGCAAACGCCCAATCGGTGATTTTGAATCGGGACATCGCACCGCGTCGATATGCCACCTGCTCAACATTGCCCGTTATCTCGGCCGCAGCCTCAAGTGGGACCCGGAAAAAGAAATTTTTATTGCCGACAACGAAGCGAACAGTTGGCTCATCCGTCCGCACCGCAAAGGTTTTGAGTTGCCCGAAGTGTGACACGAGTGCAGTAATCAAAGCAAGTCGGGTGCAAAACGGGACAAAGCCGCATTCACGGCATGGACGTGAGAGAAATTCCGTTTCTTGTGGTATCAGGCACACCTGTTCCTGTTGCAAATCATTGTCATTCGCTATAATTGTGCTTTTGAATGAAAACCGTCTCATTTGAGGAGGAACCCATGCAAACAGCACGAGATGCGGTTTGGGCGTTGATGGTCGTCACTTGTGTTGTCATGACACAGGCAATCACACCGGCGCAAACGGCGAAAAAATCGGACACGGAAATTGAAACGTTGCGGCAACAGATGATCGACCGTGCCGTGACGTTTTTGCGAACACAGCAACAGGCCAACGGGTCGTTCACGACGAACCCGCGTTCGGGGGTTGGCCAGTCGGCAATCGCCACGGTCGGTTTGCTCAAGGCCGGGATTGCGCCGGACGACCCGATGGTCAAGAAGGCGTTGGAATATCTGATGACCTTCGCGAAAGAAAACGGGGCGTTTGAATCGCCTGGCGGACAGATTGTCAATTACGAAACCTGCGTTGTCATGTTTGCCCTGTCGCTGGCCGACAACGGCGGCGTGTATGACGAGATTCTCAAGCGGTCCGACGCATTTCTTCGCGGTCAGCAGTTGACCGAGGCCAACGGGATTTCGCCGGATGATCCGAATTACGGCGGCGTCGGTTACGGCGCTCCCGGCGGCCGGGCCGACCTGTCGAACACCGATTTTCTCATTGAGGCGTTGCGCATCACGAGCAAAGGAGCCGACGACCCGGCCATCCAAAAGGCACTCGTGTTCGTTTCACGATGTCAGAATCTGGAGTCGGAGTATAACAATTCGCCGAAAGTGCCGAAGAATCCGGACGGCGGCTTTTATTACACGGCACAAAACGGCGGTGAGAGTCCCGCAGGCGAAACGGCGGACGGCGGACTTCGCAGTTACGGTGCGATGACCTACGCGGGCTTCAAGAGCCTGATTTACGCAGGTCTGTCAGCCTCCGATCCGCGTTACCGGGCGGCGGAAACATGGCTCAAAAAGAACTACGACATTGAATCGAACCCCGGACTCGGCCA
>WRMR01000501.1 GCA_009776995.1 Planctomycetaceae bacterium
TGGCGAAAGTTCCCTCTTTCGTGTCGGAGATGGTCACTTTGTCCTGTTCGGCGGTGAGCACGACGTCAAAATCGATGAATCGATGGCTGTTCACCGCCCCAAAGGTAATTGTGCGAATATCACTGCAAATCGTGTTTTTTGTCTGCTTGTCGAGCCAGTGGTTTTTCGTTACGATGATTGCGGTTTTGCCGTCGCATTCGGCCTTGAGAAACTCCTGATGCTCAATGTCACTGCCGCCGCCCCAGTGTTTGTTGCCATTAATATCGTCGTGCGTAAACCAGATTGACCGGTGGTGCGGGTGGTCCTTTTTTTCGTCAGAAACGTCATCTGACATCGGATATGCCCGCGTCATCGGCTTTTCGTTCGGCCCGATGACCGGCCAAATAATCGGCGTACCGTTGAAGTTTCTGCGGTATCCGGCAAACAACTTGCCGTCCAGGGTCACTTCATAGCCGTAGGGCGTTTCGGCCAGCGCAACGCGGCTTTCCGGTGACGAAACCGATTCGTCCGCAATACAGGAACAGGCGCATACCAACAGGGTCAAACCCACAAAAAACACAGTGAGACAAAAACGACTTGACATCTTGGAAACCTTTCAATTCTGAGTGTTCAAAAGAGATCTTACGAGATTCGCAACATTTTTTTCACCAGCCGTTTGGGCCATTGATGTTTTTGAAAAAACAACATCACCCGGTGTTTTCCCAGAAGGGACAATGTTTGATCCGTCCAAAGCAATGATTTCAAGCTTGATTCATACTGAGGAATTTGCTCTAAAATGGATTTCAGCCTGTTTGCGATAACATCTTCCCGGTATTGTTCCGCCAGTGTGATTCCTTGTTTCACTGACTCCACAACGGCGGGAATGTGTTTGTAAAGTTCCGATGTTCCAAAGATCAGGCTAAAATTAACGCCAATGGCGTGTTTGTGGCAAAACTCGACGATATCCGGTATCTCGTGATAGCTGAGTTTTTGGATGGTGCAGGAAAGCCCGATATGATGAATACGGAGTTTTCCCTCGTCACGAAACTTAATGAATCGCAACAGATTATCCATGACGGTGTCAAACTTGGCTCGGACACGGATTTTTTGGTAAACCTCCGGATGAAGAGAATCGATAGAAAAAATAAATTGGCCAAGCCGCAATTCCGTCAACCGCTCAAGGGTTTGAGGGTTGATCATTGTTCCGTTGGTAACCGTGGAAATATGGACGTGTGGAGATTTTTTTATCTCATCACCAAAAATCATTTCTCTTGAGAGTTTACAAAAAAACGGTTCGCCTCCAAAAATATTCAGATCATTCAGGTAAGGAATCATCGTGTCAATCGTTTGCCGATAGGCTTCCCCGATTTCTTCCGTAGTCGCTGAGTGGACGTTGCACATGGGGCAACGCAGATTACAAATCCTTGTCGGGTGCAATTTCAAACGAATGGGCATGGCATCGACATGTGTTTGCTTGTCCCGAATCATTCTGGCAACTTTCGAGAGATTCGTTCGAAACACGGGAGAAAACGATGCAAATTCTTCCTCCGAATAGTCGTAATACCCGGTATGATGATTGACAAAACCAACACAATCTTTCGGACAATTTTGGAAATAGTTTCCTTGAACGAAATCATTCCGAATTTCAATGGCATTGAGATCATTCCATAAATTCAAAAAACTTGTTGTACTGTTCTTTCTGACTGTACCAAACTCTTTTTTTATCCAGCAACAAAACCAAAAATCGCCGCCAATCTCCCGTTCTTCCAAGCGGGGCCAGGGAACAGTACCTGGAAAGTCGTTCTTTCCATTTAAGCAAGCCTTGATTTCATCTTGCGAAAGAATTTCCTGACTTGTTGGCATAACCTGCTTCAAAGTTGTGTAAGGGTTGTTGAATGAGTGAAATATCATGAGCATACACAAGTACACCACTCTTCCAACTTGAATTATAGTTTGACGAAAAGATCGTTGCAATAGTCTGAAGCGGGAAAATTTGCCAGCCGGGGGCGTCAAAATTTGTGATGTTTGCGAGTTTTACCCTACTCAAACTGTAAACACGATCACGTACTGAAATTGACAGGTGGTTCCATTTTTGCCAAAGCGATTCCGCCGGAACGAGGTTTTGGGGGCGATTCTGCATAAGTACTGGGGACAGAGGGCGAAAAATGCGAGCAGAAAATGATGGTTGCCGTTGCCCGGCGGAACAACTCAACGGCAAACGATTCGCCAAAAACTGGCTCGAAAACCTGCTCGTCGCAACCACCGCCGTACCCAAAAGAAAAAAGCCGCCACTTAAAACGGCATAAACAGGGAAATTTTTCCGTCCCGGGCTCTACCACCCTGCCAACCGGTCGCTTCACTTTGGTATATTATTCCAGCGTGATACGCACGGTCGCGATGCAATTTCTGTCTGCAACGGCACGCAACCAATGGGTTTGAAATCCTGTCGGCAAATCAAAAGCGAGTGTTTCGCCGCCGGATACTGTTTTTTCAAAGGCCGGAACGAAACCCGTGTGGTCAAAGTCACATTCGAGCCGAAACGTAACCGGTTCTGCGGCGTCGTGCGAAATTGTGATGGTTTTGCGGTCGTAATTCGTCAGAAGCATGGGCAACGACGGCACTCCGGCCTCAATGGTTTCATCCGCCCAAACAGCACCCGAACCGCATGGCTTGCCGAGTTTCCAAAGATCGTCGATTTGACCAAACCAAAGGCCGCGTTGTTCCTTGTCGAAAAAAACATGCCCGTTGGCAACCGCGTCGGTTCGTACACCACTCAGCACAAGCAACCCGCGCCACGAACAGAAATCGACAATTCGCTTGCTGTGCGAGGCCACCGGCTTCATTTTCGCGAACCCCGGTGACTGGTTGTCGCTGGCACGCGGCACTTCGTAAAACGTACCGTGAATATTCACCAGCCAGCGTTCGGACTGTACTTCGCGGAGCGTCCGTAATTCGTTGTTCGTCGTCGGTTCATCGAACGCCGCGTCTCCGCGCGGGAGCAGGAATTGCGTCCCGCTTTTTTCCGTCACCAGCACAGCGTGCGGCAGCACAGTTACATCATTATTGTCGATGTGACACACCTCCGAAATGAATCGGGTTTCGGCATCGGTTGCGCCGGACGTTTTTGCATCAAGAAACTGTAACGCCATCGGATTGTCCGGATCGATTTCCACCTCTTCATAAACGGAAACGTCTTGCCCGTTGACGCGACGAATTTGCATTTGCATCGACCGGTTGCGCGCTGCCGGACGCATCACGGCATCGACCGAGCGATTCGTGTCGGTGATGTTCGCAAGCGGCGAGAAA
>WRMR01000502.1 GCA_009776995.1 Planctomycetaceae bacterium
GATCGAAAATACATTCTCGAAAACGCGGATTTGGTCAAGAAAAACTGCGTCAACCGCGGAGTTGAGGCGGACGTTGACCGTTTTGTCGAATTGGAGGCATTCCGCAAAACGCAACAGGTGAAGGTCGATGACCTGAACCGTCAGGCGAACGAGGTTTCCAAAGCTATCGGCAAGGTTGCAACTCACGAAGACAAAAAGCGTTACGTCGAAGAAGGTCGGGTACTTCGCGAGGCAACAGCGACGGCGAAAGCGGAACTCGACGCGGCAGTTGAGGAACTGGACGCCATTCATCGCCTGATTCCGAATAGGACGCATCCTGACGCGCCTATAGGGGCAGACGATCAGGCCAACACCGAATTGTCCTTTGGCAAAACACCCATCCCGAAATTTGATTTTGAGCCGAAAGACCACGTCGAAATTGCCGAAGCTCTTGATTTGATTGACTTTGAAGGCGGTGCGCGTGTTGCCGGGACTGGCTTTTACTTTTTGAAAAACGAAGCGGTTTTGCTCGAACTGGCCTTGCAACGTTATGCGGTGGAATGCCTGATGAAAGCCGGTTTTACGCCGATGACCACGCCTGACCTGGCCAGAAATGATGTGTTGCAGGGGACAGGCTTCAACCCCCGCGGGAATGAAACGCAGATTTACAGTATCGAAAACACGGACTTGAGCCTGGTGGCAACGGCGGAAATCACACTCGGCGGCTTGTTGGCCGGGAAAACCGTTGACGCGGAGGACATGCCACTTCGGCTTTGCGGGATCAGCCACTGTTTTCGCACCGAGGCCGGTGCTGCCGGCCGGGCGTCACGGGGGCTGTATCGTGTTCACCAGTTTACGAAAATCGAAATGTTTGCGTTCACCCTGCCTGACCAGAGTGAGGCCATGCACCAGGAAATGCTGCAGATGGAATGCCGGATTTTCGACGGTTTGGGCATTCCTTACCGGATTGTCGATACGGCAACGGGCGACCTCGGCGGTCCGGCGTACCGCAAGTACGACCTCGAAGCGTGGATGCCGGGGCGAAATGCTTACGGCGAAGTGACCAGCACATCGAATTGCACCGACTACCAGGCGAGACGGCTTAACGCCCGATACAAAATCAAGGGCGAAAAAGGGACGCATTTCCTGCACACGCTCAACGGGACGGCCATTGCAATCAGTCGCGCGTTGGTCGCCATCCTCGAACTGTACCAACAGGCGGACGGCTCGGTGCGCATCCCCGAGATATTGCAACCGTACATGGGAATAGACAGAGTGGCGAGTGGCCAGTGAAGAGTGGCGAGTGAAGAATGATCATCGGAAAACCAGCCACTCATCACAAGCCACTCGCCACTCCCACAGCGGGCGTGGTGGAATTGGCAGACACGCCAGACTTAGGATCTGGTGCCGCAAGGTGTGGAGGTTCGAGTCCTCTCGCCCGCATTTTTGAAGCGCAATGCGGAGAGTGCAGAGTGCAGAATGAACTTTTGATCAATCAGAGCCGCGACGGTCACGGAGCGGTCATCCCGCTCGATGACTCCCGGAGCTCTGTTGGAAGTGTTCACGTTTGAATTGCGCGATTCCAAAAATGAAATGAGAAAATAAAACTTTGCGCTTTGCGCTCGCCATCAGAAGCTATCGTGCCGCCTCATAAAAACTTACGCAGATTGGCCGTGCTGGGTTCGACCGGCAGTATCGGTTGTGCCACGCTTGACGTGGTACGTCATGCCGGTGATCGAATGCAGATCGTTGCCCTGTCGGCGCATACAAACACGTCTCTGCTTGCAGAGCAGGTGCGGGAATTTCAACCGGAAATCGTTGTTGTCACAGGCTTCAGGCTTCAGACTCCAGACTTCAGGTTTCAGACATTTGGTACTGAAACCCGAAGCCCGAAGCCCGAAGTCTTCCATGATTCCGATGCCCTTTGCGAAATCGTGACGCGGGATGACATTGACGTTGTTGTGTCGGCAATTGTCGGAAGTGCTGGTTTGCAAAGCACTTTGAGTGCCGTTGAAGCGGGGAAAACCGTTGCCCTGGCCAACAAGGAGAGTCTGGTTGCCGGCGGGGAACTGGTCACGGAAGCTACCAAAAAATCCGGCGGAAAAATCATCCCCATCGACAGTGAACACAGCGCGATTTGGCAGTGCCTTGAGAGGGAGTGGCGAGTGGCGAGGGGCAAGGGGCGAGAGTTACGCAATTCACAGGCTTCCCCATCGCAAACACTAGCCCCTGGTCCCTCGTCCCTCACCCCTACTATCATCCTGACAGCCAGTGGCGGACCGTTTCGGGATTTGTCGCGGCAGGAACTTGAACGGGTGACCGTTGCCGATGCGCTGGCACATCCGACCTGGAGCATGGGCAAGAAAATCACCGTGGATTCCGCAACGTTGATGAATAAAGCCCTCGAAATTATTGAGGCACGCTGGCTGTTCGACATGCCGCCGGAAAAAATTCGCGTCGTGTTGCACCCGCAGTCGGTGGTCCATTCGATGGTCGAGTTCGTTGACGGCGCGGTGATGGCCCAACTGTCACCGCCTGACATGCGGCTGCCGATTCAGTGGGCGATTGATTATCCAAACCGTTTTCCGTGTCCGGCGCGGCGAATCGACTGGGAAACCATGATGACACTCGAATTTTTCCCGCCGGATTTCGAGCGGTTTCCGGCCTTGCAGCTTGGTATGGAGGTCGCCGCGCAGGGCGGAACAGCCGGGGCAGTCATCAATGCGGCCAACGAGGTTGCCGTCGAGGCGTTTTTGCAGGAAAAGTTGCCGCTTTACCAAATCACCACCGTTTGTCAATCAATATTACACCATCACAACCATGAACGCCGCCCGACCTTCACGCAATTGATGGCCGCCGACCGTTGGGCGCGTTCGGAGACGCAAAAATGGATTTCCCGTTAATCTGGGCCGCCGCAAATGACGCGGTTGCTTCCGGCATCACGCTTTCGACCATTTTGAATTTCATCTGGTGCGTATTTCTCGTACTCATCGGCGTCAACATGCTGATCATCGTGCATGAGTTCGGGCATTTTATCGTTGCCCGGATGTGCGGCGTGCGCTGCGACAAGTTTTATATCTGGTTCGACATTTACGGCTGGAAAATTTTCAAGTTCAAATGGGGCGACACCGAATACGGGCTTGGCGTGTTGCCGCTGGGCGGTTACGTCAAGATGCTCGGCCAGGAGGACTCGCCCGGTGCGATCAAGGCGGAAATTGAACGGGCGAAGCTTGCTGCGCAAGCAGTGGCTAGTGACGAGGGGCTAGTGGCTAGGGATTTCGGTACTAGCCACCCCCCCCCAGCCCC
>WRMR01000503.1 GCA_009776995.1 Planctomycetaceae bacterium
GCTGGCAGATAAGAAGTTTAACGTTCACAGAGCCCGTGGCGTAAGCCAGGGATTGAACGTACACGTTCCTGGCTTACGCCACGGGCTCTGTGAACGTTCGTCCTCCCAAACTTTGACACACCCACCCTCATTGACGCCGCAGAGGGCATTTGAGTTTGCGTAGAAATCCGATATACTGTATGGACTGCGTTGCTCAAGGAGCGGGGGGTCCGCACAATTTTTGGGGGTATCTTTTGACCGGAATTTTTGGGGACGGCGGATTTCTCGTCATTTCAGCCATTATTCTTTTTTCAGTGGGGATCATGGGATACCTCACGTTTTGGCTCATCTGGCACCGTGTTACGCTCACTGTCCTCACGGTTGCTTGGGTCGGTTATGTTGTGATTACCGCCACTGGTTGCTCGACCGTTTTTATCGCCCTCCATAAAGAGAGGCAACATTGGGAACGGTTTTTCACTTCGACCTGTCAACTTTTTGGTTCGATCGTGCAATCGGCAGGACATGACCAAGTTGAATTTTCCTATTCGCTCTGGTCTGATCCTCTTTGTGTTGAAGAGTTTTCATATACGGCGGATCTCCCCCAACCAAATCCGCTGTATTCCTCCCGACCATTGAATATTCCCCAACAGTTTCGATGGCTTGACGAGGAAGAGTTACACTGGCAACCCGTTGCCGGTGCGAAGGAATACGAACTGGCTTGGCTCGATCCTGAAAGCGGGGACTGGATTACCATTTATCAAGGATCTGAAACCAATTTTACCCCTGAAGACACATCAGGCTTCTTCCGTGTTCGAAGCCTTTGGATGACACCGCCGGATGACCCGGTTTATGAGCATATCTGTCAAATTCTTGTAGATACTGCCCATACCATTCCTGACATTGGTTCAGTTTATACGTTGAGGGATTACTCGGAAGATGAATACGTGTTCATCGTTTGTCCCGAAATGGATGCGAACAAAGATGGGTACATTGACCCAGAATCGGAGGGACGAGCACCACTGGGGGAAACCTATCCTATTGAGGGGATTGATCCGATTCCGCCCGGTATCCGAGAGCCGGTGATTATGATGACTCCCGTCACGGACAGATGGGGAACATGGTTTAGTGCGACCATTGCGCTCTACCGTCCCGACGGAACCCGCGACGGTTATCTCGGTGTGGACTATCCCGTTACGACTTGGCAACGAAACACCTACCGGACGCAAATCGCCTATTCGTTTTTCCTGCTGGTTGTGCTTGCGATGTACTTTTTCGGTGTTGTTCAGTTCACCCGATTGCGCCTTATGTCTGGGGAACAAAGAAAGACGGCGGAGGATTTACACAAAACCATTATAGAACTGACAGAGGCGAAAACGATGGCAGAAGGTGCTGCCCGGGCAAAGAGTTATTTTCTGACGAACATGGGTCATGAAATCCGGACTCCCCTGAATGCGGTACTCGGCTTCGCGGAAATCATTGGCCGCCGTCTCGTGGAATGTTGCCCTCCTGACCAACTCGAAGATAACGAACAAACAATCGCACTGATTGAAAAAAGCAGTTCTGATCTGCTTATGGTTATCGGTGATATTCTCGATTTTTCCAAAGTTGATGCAAATCAGGTTGAGATCAACCATATTGCAACTGAGCCGCGGAAAATTGTAGAGGATGTTTACAACGTTATTGCTTCACAGTTAAAAGAAAAAACAAACATTGTGTTCCGTATCAATGTCGAAGATTCAGTGCCGCAGTGGATATACAGTGATCCCACGCGGCTTCGGCAAATTTTGGGAAACATTTGCGGGAATGCCGTCAAGTTCTCCGAGAAAGGAACGATTCGATTTGATTGCCGGTCGCAGGTATTCGAAAACACGCCTGAAAATGTTGAAAAAATCGTGAGAACGTATGGTCGAACGGTTCGGACTGCACATATTCCGAAGGATTTGTCGATTATACTGCTGCAATTTGTGGTTCAAGATGAGGGAATCGGCATTTCGGAATCACTCCGCTCCAGGGTATTCCAGCCTTTTATCCAAGCAGATGAGTCGTTAACTCGAAAATTCAGCGGGGCAGGTTTGGGGCTTGCCATTTCCAAGCATCTTACGGAGTTAATGGGCGGAGATATTTCCGTTAAAAGTGAAGAAAACGTGGGCACGACCTTTTCTGTCACGTTTGCGGTCGAAGAAGTTTTGCATCCTTCCGATGTGTCGAAGTATTCGGGAGTCATACTATTGAATAACATTGACAAACCGCTTTCGGGTATGAATATATTGGTTGTCGAAGATGGAAAAGTAAACCAAATTGTGATCACGAAGATGCTCCAAGACGCAGGCGCAACGGTACAGGTTGCCGAAAACGGCAAGGTGGGTCTGCAAGCCGTTGAGGCAGCGGGAGAAGGACAAGGATTCGATGTGGTCTTGATGGACATGCAAATGCCCATAATGGACGGCTACGAGGCAACGTTTCGATTGAGGCAAAACGGTTACAGAAAACCGATCATTGCCGTTACGGCACACGCACTTACGGGAGACTGCGAAAAGACGTTACGAGCCGGCTGCAATGCTTATTTGAGCAAGCCCGTGGACAGAAACAAACTGTTCGACCTGATCTTGAAGTTTGACCATGAATCCTGCTCATTGGAAGCCTGTCCGCCGCACTAAGGTTTTCGCCGAAAAATGCCTTACCGTTGTTTGGTGTCCCTTGCGGTTCAAAAGGGGGTTTGACCACAAAGCACGCAAAATACAATTTCATGCCGTGTCTAGTGCCTTGTTACATTATCATTTGGGAATAAGGATGAAAGCCGGGAGCGTAACGAAGTGTAGCGACCGGATCAACGGGCGGCAGATCCGGTCACTGCGCTGCGTTCCCGGCTTTCATCCACAAAATTAGGCGTGGCGATGTACCAGGGCTACTTCCCCTTTTTGCCGCTTGTGGCTCTACCAGCCGCCATTTTTGCGGCGATCTTGTCCTCTTTGGAAACCTTTTGCTTCTTCGGGACATCCCCCTTTTCGCCGTCCTTCACTTTGGCTTCACCGGCGGCACCGATGTCAAGCCCCGCTGTGCGGGCGGCATCCGCCAACGCTTTGACTCTACCGTGATATTTGAACCCATGCCGGTCAAACACGACTTTCGTCACCCCGGCAGCGAGTGCCTTCGACGCAATCGCCACACCCACCTTTTCGGCGGCTTCACAATTTCCGCCATTGGCGACCGTCTTCTTCAAGTCTTTGTCTAAAGTCCCGGCGGAAGCCAGCGTTCTTCCCCGCTCATCGTCGATAATTTGCGCATAAATATGCG
>WRMR01000504.1 GCA_009776995.1 Planctomycetaceae bacterium
GATCGGCTGTTTTTCGCCGTCCCAAACGATACCGCGACCGAGTTTCAGCGACAACACGCCCAAAAGTGCCAGTGACGTGGCACGGTGTCCGACTTCAATGTCGCAAATCGGCAAGCGGTTCGATTCGATGGATTGGATGAAATCGGCCCACAGGTTGGCAATGTTCTGGTGATCCGGCTGATCAAGCACCGAATCGACGTGTTCGGTTGGTTCCCCATTGAAATCGCCGCGCGGGTAAAACGACCAACCGTCAAGCCAGCCGAGGTGCAACACGCCTTCCGAGCCGTAAAAATACAGTCCCACGTTGTGATGCTCCTGCGGATTGCCGGCGTAATTGCGATTTTCCCAAATCAGGTCGAACTTATCGAATTTGTACACAACCTGCATCGAGTCGGGGATCGTCGTGTTGTCGTCGAAAATGCGTCGCCCGCCGATAGCGCAAATCGCCGTCGGGTGCTGATCGTCTTTCGACCACCACAGCACCTGGTCGAGCCAGTGTGTGCCCCAGTCGGAAATCTGGCCATTGGAAAATTCGGTGAAATGGCGGTATCCGCTCGGATGCATGCGCGGGTTGTACGGCAACAGCTTGGACGGGCCGCAGAAGAAATCCCAGTCGAGTCCTTCCGGCACCGGCGCGTCGGGGGTCGAACTCGGCAACCACGGATAATTGACGAAAGCCTTGATACTGCCGATTTTTCCGACCTTGCCGCTTTTCAAAAACTCCATCGCCGAAATATGATGCGGTGCCGTCCGGCGGTGCATGTCAACCTGCACGATGCGTTTGGCGTCACGGGCGGCTTTGATCATGGGAAGACCTTCATTCATCGTATGCGAAATCGGCTTTTCGACATACACATGTGCTCCGGCCTCGCAGGCGGCGATGGTGGTCAAGGCGTGCCAATGGTCGGGCGTTGCGTTGATAACGATGTCCGGCTTGATTTCCTTGAGCATTTCACGGTAATCGCCGAAGGTTTTCGGCACGACATCGGTCATTTCCTTCTGACGGGCAAGCGTCTTGTCGAGTTGGCGGCTGTCAACATCGCAAAGGGCGACCAGATCGATCGCACCGGATTTCATGGCCGCATCGCGGACGTTGTTTCCCCACCAGCCGCAGCCGATAAGGGCAGTACGATATTTTTTCTTCGAATCAGCCCATAAGACAGCGGGCGAGGAAATCGTTGTCGTTGCGGCAACGGCGGCGGAAGCCGCGATAAAATTGCGTCGTGTGAGTTTCATGTGTACTCCCATGGAAAATCATTGTTCAGTGAATTGTTGGTCGTCGGACGTTTTCAACATGACATTCAGGATAACATAAATTTTTGGGGAAAACAACTACCGGCTATTGCAACCGATATTTTTCACTACGAAACATACAAGGCACGAAGATGTTTCGTCCCGGTTCATGGAACCGGGAAAAATTGCAGGGCGGTCACGCCGCAACTGCTGAAAAGGCGGGTTGCCCATCTTGGCCCCCCCTGCCACATGATACTGTGCCGGGCTGCTCTATTTCTGAACTTGCTTAACATGGTTCAAGTTGCTACAATGGACATTTTACTGTGCAACCATTCGCAAGAGATCACGGAGACACACATGCAATATCGCAACATCGGCACGACGGACATCAAGGCATCGGTCATCGGTTTCGGCACGTTTCCGCTCGGCGGCTGGCTCTGGGGCGGCGTCGACGAATCGGCGGCCGTTTCGACCATTCAAAAAGCCATTGATGCAGGAATCAATCTCATCGATACGGCCCCGCTTTACGGGAACGGCAAGGCCGAGGAACTCGTTGGCAAAGCCATCGCGGGCCGTCGCGACCGGGTCGTGCTGGCCACGAAATGCGGCTCACTCTGGTCAACCGAAGACTGGCCTGAAGGCAAGGGGCAGCTTTTCTTTTACACCGACGGCGAACTGCCGAGTTTCGAAAGCGGCAAATACCGCATTTACAATTACCTGCGGCCCGAATCGATTGTTAGCGAAGTCGAGGAAAGCCTCAGGCGGCTGAAAACGGATTACATCGACTTGTTGCAAACGCACCAGCAAGACGCAACGACGCCGATTGAAGACACCATGGCCGCGCTCGAAAAACTGCGGGACCAGGGTAAAATCCGCGCCATCGGCAGCTCGAACGTTTCCCGCGATCAATTGCAGCAATACTGCGATGCCGGAGTGCTCGACTCGACGCAGGAATATTACTCCTACTTAAACCGCACCGTCGAACAGAACGGCGTGCTGGATGCCTGTACCGAAAAGAAAATCAGTTTTCTCGCCTACACGTCGCTTGAACAAGGGCTGTTGACCGGCACACTCGACCCGAACTCGCAATTCGGTGAAAAGGATTTCCGCAAGTATGCGCCCAATTTTGCACCGGATCGCATTGCGAAAATCAACGCCGCCCTTGCGAAATTCCAGCCGATTCGTGAACAACACGGGCTGACCGTCAGCCAATTGATGCTTGCCTGGGTTCTTTCGCGTTATGAACGCATGCATGTGCTTTGCGGGATGCGCAATCCGAATCGGATTGATGAAAACGTTCGCGCCGCCGAAGTGCCGCTCACTGCGGAAGAGATGGAAACGATGCAATCGCTGTTCGACCCGGCAACGGTCGGGTGAAGAACAACACGGCTCTGAAAACACAAACCGATCAAACCCGACGAACGCGTCTCTTGCGGACGGTTGTTGGGTAATGCGATGGCCGTCTCGCTTGGTTCCGATCCCCGGCATCCTTTGAACTCTGCGCTTACTCCACTTCCCCCCCACTTTGAACTTTGAACTTTACGTTCTGCATTCTGCACTCTGCATTTTCCTGCTTTGAACTTTGCGTTTTGAACTTTGCACTTTCTTTGATTTCTTTTTGATCGACATGATTTGCCCTTTCTTTTTTGAGGGGGAAATGGTTATCAATATGGAATGTGAAGTGTGGAGTGATGGGTTTTGTCCCATAGGGACAGGATATTGGTAGCAACGTTTTGTCCCGTAGGGACGGGATATTGGTAGAAACGTGATGTCCAAAGCAACGCCATGTCCCGTAGGGACATAATATGTTGTCAGCGTTTGCCATTTCGTCCCTACGGGACGACAGGTTTCTTTTGGGATTCCGTTTTCTACCAACATCTTGTCCCTGCGGGACAAATCATGTCCGGTCACTGGCCACTCTGACTGTCAAACTCTAACATGCTATACAAAACAACAGTCTGTCTTATGAGAGGAAACGTTATTTTTTACCCAAACGATTCCGTTTATCGTCCCGATTTAACGAATATGCAGCATT
>WRMR01000505.1 GCA_009776995.1 Planctomycetaceae bacterium
ATTGTTCACGAAACGGGAACAATCCGAATCCCGTTCTTTGAGACGGAAAAACCGGTGAGCATCTTTGCACAAGGTGCGACTCCCGGTTCCCAAGGCGGCGAAGTGGCGTTCCAGCGGGAAGGGAATGAACTCATTTTGAACGTCACTCCCGAAATCGCCGGGCGAATCCTCTGGGTCGTACCCGACTCCAACGCTCAAGGACTCTCGCGCCACTGATTGGGCGGTTACAGTATGACCGATCCGTCTGCGATCATTTATTGACCTCAAATTCGGCGTCGATGGCGTCGTCATCGGGCGATTTACCGGGTTCGGCGTCCGGTGGGAAGCCGCCCATGTCAGGTCCGGCACCGCCGGCGGCTCCCGCTTGTTGCGCGGCTTCGTACATGGCCTTGCTCATCGCGTGGGACGCCTGTTCGAGTTCCTGCGTTGCGGCCTTGATGCGTTCGACATCGTCCGCTGCAATCGCTTCCCTGGTTTTCGTGATGGCCGCGTTGATGGCGTCCTTGTCCGAATCGCGCAACTTGGCGTCATGCTCCTTGAGCAGTTTTTCCAGTTCAAAGCACAACGATTCCCCGCGATTTTTCATCTCGACCAGTTCGCGGCGTTTTTTGTCCTCGTCGGCATGCAATTCGGCATCGCGTTTCATCTTTTCGATTTCCGCTTCGCTGAGGCCGGATGATTGCTCAATACGGACTTTCTGCTCCTTCTGTGTGCCGAGGTCTTTTGCGGCGACATTCAAAATGCCGTTCGCGTCCAGGTCGAACGTCACTTCGATCTGCGGAATGCCGCGCGGCGCGGGCGGGATGCCTTCCAAATTGAACTGCCCGAGCAAACGGTTGTGTTCCGCCATTTCACGCTCACCCTGAAATACCTTGATGGTTACGGCACTCTGGTTGTTGTCCGCAGTGCTGAAGACCTGTTTCTTTTCAACCGGGATCGTCGTGTTGCGTTCGACGAGTTTTGTCATGATGCCGCCGAGCGTTTCGATGCCGAGCGACAACGGCGTCACGTCCAACAGCAGCACGTCGCGCACTTCGCCGGACAACACGCCGCCTTGAATCGCCGCACCAATGGCCACCACTTCGTCCGGGTTGACACCCTTGTGCGGCTCCTTGCCGAAAATCACCTTGACCATCTCCTGCACCTTGGGGATGCGCGTCGAACCGCCGACGAGGACGACTTCATCAATTTGCGACGGCTTGAGTTTCGCGTCGTCGAGTGCTTTCATGACAGGGCCGCGGCAACGTTCGATCAGGTGATCGGTCAACTGCTCGAATTTCGCCCGCGTCAGTTTCATTTGCAGGTGCTTCGGACCGTTTTGATCCGCCGTGATGAACGGCAGGTTGATATCCGTCGATTGCGCCGAACTGAGTTCGCGTTTCGCCTTTTCGCAGGCTTCCTGCAACCGTTGCAAGGCCATCACGTCCTTGCGGAGGTCGATCCCCTGTTGGGCTTTGAAATCGTCGGCAACGTGGTTGATAAGCACTTCGTCGAAATCGTCGCCGCCGAGGTGCGTGTCGCCGTTGGTGCTGATAACGCGGAATACACCGTCAGCCACTTCGAGACACGACACGTCAAACGTCCCGCCGCCGAGGTCGAACACGACGATTTTTTCGTTGGCGTTCTTTTCCAAACCATAAGCCAGTGACGCGGCAGTCGGCTCGTTGATGATTCGGGCAACTTCCAGCCCGGCGATTTGCCCGGCGTCTTTTGTCGCCTGGCGTTGCGCGTCATTGAAATAAGCCGGCACCGTAATGACCGCCTTGTTGACCTTGTGACCGAGATACGCCTCAGCCGATTCCTTCAGCTTGCGGAGCGTCAACGCCGAAATCTCCGGCGGCGTCAGTTTTTTGCCATCGACTTCGACTTTGACGTACTCATCGGAGGCCCCCGTGACTTTGTAAGGCACCATTTTCTCTTCCGAGGACACCTCATTGTGGCGGCGGCCCATGAAACGCTTGATTGAACCGACCGTGCGCACCGGGTTGGTCACCGCCTGACGTTTGGCCGGTTCGCCGACCAGCGTTTCGCTACCGTCCAAAAACCCGACGACGCTCGGCGTAAGCCGGTTGCCTTCCGCATTGGGGATGACTTTCGCCTCTTTACCTTCCATGATTGCCACCACGGAGTTGGTCGTTCCGAGGTCAATCCCGATGATTTTTTCACCCTGTGCCATTGTGGTTGTCCTTTCAAATTTGATTTTTGACTCGTTTATGTGGATTCCTGCGTTCCGCCGGTCATGTTCTGTTTGCTGATAATATTTTTAAGCAAACAATGTGCCAGAGAAATGAGCCGAGTCATCATCATTTATGAAGAACGTCGTAAAGAATGACGCAGCAAAGAATTGCAGAAAGTCGTATTGACATGAAAACGTGCAATGATTTCCGTAAAACAGCGAAACGGAAATCAATTTCACCTGTCATAATGGCAGATTGGGTAAACGAAAAAAGATAATCGTGCGAAATGTTTCTTTTCAATAATAAACTGTTCAACGCCATGGCCTTGCATTTGTGTCTGTGAACTTTGTGCATTCCATCGTGTTCTTTGTGTTGAAATATTTTAACACAAAGGCCACAAAGTTTTTCACAAAGGTCACAACATTAATACCGGCCAAATGGCGTTCGACAGTATATCACATTATCTGGGTATTCAATTGACACCACCGAAATATGACAACGTTTTTACAACATAGTGAAAACAAAGAACTTATTGCAATCCTGTTTCTGTCCTTGTATTTGCAGTGGTAAAATGTGCTTTGATATTCATAAATATCGGAAATTTACGATTCAAAAAGTATTTCATGTAGGTCTTGGATTAGAATTAGGTGGCATCAATTGAATACCCAGATCACATTAGGCTTGTTCGGAAACAGTGGTTTTGGCCAAATCGCAAAGCGATTTTTTCTGATCTCTGCGTTCTTTCGGTAACCTTTTGCACCTTCCGAATCAACTTTTCACCGCAAAGTCCCCACTGTTTTTCTCATCCGAGCGCAAAACGATCGCTGTGCTTGTCCACACTCTGAATACTTCCAGTTTTTTTGGAGAATTACGCCATGAGTTCCCGGTTGAGTATCGCACAAACGAGATTCATCCTGAGCAGGTGTCTTTTTCGCCGGTTGCGATACCTTTCGCTCAAAATTTTGAACGTTTTGATCCTGGCGTTGATGTTTTCAATGACAATGCGCTCTCTCGATAACTCGCGGTTGAACGACTTTTGCTCCGCCGTCAGCGGATGATTCT
>WRMR01000506.1 GCA_009776995.1 Planctomycetaceae bacterium
TGAATATGGCGGCCCCGGCGGCTGGGATGACACCCATGGTTGGAGCAAGTTTGCAGGCGGCACCGGTGTCGCGGCTGCGGCGATGGCTTGGGGCATGTCCGGCACGCCGCTCGGTAACACCCCCATCAGCCAACTGCCCGGCAAGGCAAAGGATGGAATTGCACAAGGCTGGAATGGCGTCAAAAGCTGGTGGCACGGAAAACCGGCAATGCCAGGGGGAGGTTGCTTTACGGAAGGGACGCAAATTGTCGTTGGAATGGAACAGACCGAAGATGAATGCGGCAACCTGATGACAATTTATACGACGGTTAATATTGAGGATGTCAAAGTCGGCGACTGGGTTTACTCATACAATACACTCACTGGCGAAACGGAACTGTGCAAAGTAACAGAGACCTTTTCGCTGGCAAGCAACCATATCAATCGGTTGACCTTCATCGATGAACATGGTTATGAGCAAACCATCGAATCCACTGATGCCCATCCTTTCTGGGTGGTGTTCAACGATCCAGATTTGTCTCGCGCAGCACGGAGCGTTGCTGATGAAAATGGAATGATTTTCTATCATGAAAATCTTGAATCGGGCTTGAATGGCTACTGGGTTGAGGCGAAGGATTTACGAATCAGAGATGTTTTTCTTGATGCCACAGGAAAACTCTCGACATTGACCAATACTGTTCGCGTTGAACAATCCGATGGTGTTGCTGTATTCAATTTTACAGTTGAGAACAACCATAACTATTACATTCTTGCGAAAGATTTTGAATATGGGCAAAGCTGCGTTTTGGTGCATAATAATTCACAGGTACCAAGGCTTGTTCAAACGAAAGGCCATACACTGAATCCAGAAGCAGCAAAACAAATCATTAAATACAACGATCTTAATCCGCGAAAATATAATCGCGGAGTGTTGGGAAAAATGTTGGAAGCCATAAAGAAAAGTGAGCAATTGCCTCGTGACTATCATGGGAAAATTGGTATTGACGGCAGTTACTATTCACCGGAAGGGGTTTATATAGGGAACTTTTTAGAATGAAATTTTTTGAAACAGAACGAAATGATGAATGGATCGTCGAGGGCGATCGGTATGATAATGTTAGTGTGAGTTTCGCTATTCGTAGCGACGACCTTTCTCTTGAAAGCGTATCGAAAAATCTTGGTCTGTCCTGTACAAGAGGATTCGAACGAGGTGACGTATTTTTCTCAGGAAGAAATCATGATCGCTGCGAAAAATTATGGGGAGCTTGGGTTTACGAAAGTGAACACCATGTCTTTTCTGACAAACTGAAAGACCATCTCGATTTTATGTTGTCCGTGTTTGAACCGAAAATGGAGCAATTAAAGCCTTACTTGGGAGACGAAGCCTATACAGTTAGGTTTGACATGAGTTTTTATGAAACTCTTTCCGTCGCAAGTTGTGAACTCGACAAGGAAACGATGACGCGAATCTTGAATCTATGCAACAGTATTGGTGTTTGTCTGGTGACAGACGATCGAGATTTGAGTGAGGATGATTGATACTATTAAGGAGTTGTACAAAAATATAGTGTACTTGTCCAACCTGTTCCATCTGAACTAAAATCGCCGGGCTCGGACACGGATTCCGGCGAAAAAAAGGACGACAAACCACTTGACAAGTCCTAGCAAGGCGAGTAGAATTGAAATAATGATGCTGTTGTTTCGCAACATCAGCGTTCCGATATTTGACAATTAGAACAAATCGCAACAGTCATTCTGACGAATGTGCCGGAAACGACGGTGGATTATTACAGTGGTGACCTTTCGATCTGCGACCCGTACTCGTCGGCGGGAACGTCGGGCGTTACAGTGGTTGGGGTGGTGCCGCTCACGTTCGGTGCAGGCGGTGCTGGTGTCACCCTGCCTGCGGACCTGGTGCCACTCACCAGCGGCCTGCCGGATCAGGACTTCAGTCAATATATCCCCAAGCCGCCACCACCGCCACCGCTGGACATGACTGGCGTGTTCGTGCCGGAAACGGGGATTTTTGGAGACTTTGCAAAAGGTTTGGGTTCCAGCTTCAAAGGGACGACCAACGGCCTTGTCCAGTCGGCTTATAGTGCCATAACGCTCGGATTCGGTACGACGAGTGGCCCGTTTCTGTTGAATGACTGGGACCTGGCGATGGGGGCCGGGTATTCACAGGCACTGGCCAACGCAAGCGGCACCATTTTCATTGGTGTGGCGTCAGGCGGCGCAGGTTGCGTCAGCGGCAGGATCGGGCAGGCTGTACAGTTAGCGATTTCTCCGGCTTCATTCTCGTCGACGTTGTGTTCGCGTCGCTGCGGGCGAGCGGAACCTACACCGACACCTTCACGCTCACGTTCCCGAAGGGGAATTTTATCCCCAACTACGAAGGATACGAAACGAACGATGGTGTCGGACGGACGCGGTATCATCTTGCCGTTGTGAAGAACAAGGCGACCGGTCCGCTTGACGCGATGGCCGCACTTTCCGTCTGGACCGGCAAACCCGCCGGGGCAAACACCACCTGCTCAGGAACACACACCCTCTCCTATACGGCAACGACGACGATTTCCGTTCTCAACGCTTCCACCTGGCCGACGCGGGGGTTCTGGATTCGGAACCGGACCCGAAACGATTTGCGCTATATCGATTATCGTAGCGGAAACGTACTCTACGCCAAGCCGGTCCTCTGGGCGGTCCTCCCGTTCAAGAACGGGCAGACAGCAATCACGCCCGGCATGACAATCACAACAGCAAGCACGGACAACGCGGTCGTCGATCAGGTCACGGTGACAAGCGGCTCCTGGACCGCCGGGACCGCCGCCGGAGAACTCCGGCTCAAAAAACTGGTCGGGACCTGGTCTCTTGATTCTCCCATCCGGGTCGAGGGTGTCCAGTACGCACAGGCGGCTGCCGCCGCCGTCCGGGGTTTTCGCGGGTTCACCGCACAGTCATGGGGCAACGGGGACGTATTGGAAACGGCATCCGACCTTGATCTTGGCATCAATGTTCCGAGCGGCGGCTTCTTCAAAGACCCGGCGGTTGACACCCTCGCGCCGGACGGGATCGAATTCAAACTCTGTCAGTCGCAGGAAGAGGCCGCCATCATCGACTCCCTCATGGGGGGCGAGACGGTCGGCATCTGGGTACGCCAGAACATTTTGGACGGCACACAAGCCCGTACAGAAATTGAAGGGGACCTCAATATCACCTGGTTCTGATGATGGTACAATCATGGTATTCT
>WRMR01000507.1 GCA_009776995.1 Planctomycetaceae bacterium
AGGATTACGGCATTGAAAAGTTATGTCACCTGGTGCGTGAGATTCGGAAGCTGATGCCGCCTGACATGGAAATCGTCGTCAATACCGGGGAATTCGGTCTTGATGAGGCACGACAGTTAAAAGAAGCCGGAGCCGCCGTCGTTTACCATACCATTCGGTTGCGGGAAGGTTGCGATACCGGACTTTCGATCGAGGAGCGGATTGCAACACTCAAAGCGATGCAACAAGCCGGTCTGAAAATGGCCGCTCTCGTCGAACCGCTGGGGCCGGAACACACGGACGAGGAAATTGTCGATGCCGCGTTTCGCTTGAAACCTTACGACACCAGGCTGGGCGGTGTCATGGCCAGGGTTCCGGTGCCAGGAACGCCGCTCTGCGAGTTGGGACAAGTTTCCGAAGATCGGCAAACACGCGTGATTGCCATGACACGGCTGATTTACGGTTCTGAAGTTGATGCGATTTGTATTCACCCGCCTTTTCCCGCCGCATTGAAAGCCGGGGCAAATACCGTTGTCGTCGAATGCGGAGCCATTCCCCGCGATCAGGACGCCGCTGAAACCCTCTGGCGGGATTTCAGCATCCCCGCAGCGCATCAGCTTTTTTGCGAGCAAGGGTTTGATGCGTCAACGCCATAATGATTTCGATTTGAACGCGATCCCCATGAAAAAACGATACGAAATATACTGTCGAACGCCATTTGACTGGGATTAATTTTGTGACCTTTGTAAAAAGCTTTGTGTTAAATATTTCAACACAAAGGGATGCACAAAGTTCGCAGACATAAAGGCAAAGCCCATGGTATTGTACGGAATAACAGCGTTTTTTCCGGACGCAATACGGACAGCCGAAAATTGGGCATTTTTTCGGCGCGTTTCTTTCAACTTCCGATGACAGGCGGAATATTTTTTCTTTTTCAGGGTTCTTTATCACTGTTTTGTTGATTTTTGCATATCAGAGGTACATAATGACGCGCATAACTCGTGTACAGGATTGTTGTGCGCATGATGATTTGCTCATCTCCGCCAATCATTATCCTTTTCCCAACACCTATTTTTGAGGAGGTTTTCCAATGAAAAGTCGTTCACAACAAAAGCATGTTAAGATGGGGGGGGGGGCAAGATATGTGCATTTACTCTTGTTGAACTCCTTGTTGTTATTGCGATCATCGGGATTTTGATCGCCCTTCTGTTACTGGCAGTTCAGGCCGCCCGAGAAGCGGCTCGGCGGATGCAGTGCACCAGTCACTTGAAGCAATTCGGAATCGCCTTGCACAATTATCACGATACCTACAACCGTTTTCCCGCTTCGGCATCGGTCATTATATTAGCAACGGATGGGATCAGTGTCCATGTGGTTCTTCTTCCTTTTCTGGAACAAGGAGCTCGCTACGACTCTTATATTGATGAATTGAGTGCCACAATTGCTGCTTTTTCTGCGACGAACGATTCTCTTCAAGGCGCAGTCCCCACTTTCGTATGTCCTTCGGACCCCTCAGGCAACCAACCCGGTTTCAGAAATTTCGCAAGAACAAATATCGTGATCTCAAGGGGAGATCGGTTTTGTAGTACGGAATGGCATGAAGACGGAGATGTCCGCTCAAGAAGTGCTTTCAACCCTCTGGGGTACAATCCTGAACGAACCCGTGGTGACATGAATCCATGGAAATCACTGGCATCCGTTTCCGATGGGTCAAGTAACACCTCAAACAGTAAACGCAAAATCGCACTAAAATCCTATGTCATTTGATTTGTCCGTATTGTCATTCCGCCGGTACGATCATTTTTTTGATTTTTCGTCCGAGGGCTTTGTCCTTTTTGCTCGTTGTCAGCGACGACACACAGTCGTCGAAGATCAAACCGCGCAACACCGATTGCATGCGTTCCTCACCAGGCAGTCGAAGCGCATCGCGTCCTTGCAATACGGCTTTTTCACCTGTTGTAGCGCTGGTGGCACCTGAACGTTCAATCGCCAGGTGGGTCAACAGGTGGTGGGCGATCATCACGAGATGCAGCCTCACGTACCACAGCCGAGTCTCGTAAAAACTGAGAGTCGCCCAAACCCAAATGCTGCTTCGACATCTTATACAAAATTTCAATCGGCCAACGTTGACGATCATGTTCAATCAACTTTTTCGCACCCAGCTTCAAATGATTCGTCGTAAAGAGTAATGTTCAAAGTGCAGAGATGAAAAAAAGAATCTCTCTGCACTCTGCGTTTTGACCTCTGCTCTTAATCGCAGGCTTTCGTGACGGTATCGCAAAGATAAAATTTGTCGAACATTACGATCACCTTGCCCTCTGAAGGCAAACGAATCGACTCAATGCCATCGGCGGCGAGCTCGGTAAGCTTCTGGAATTCGACGGACTCATGCTCGTTGTTTTTCTTTTGCGAACGTTGACAATACTCTTTGCTTGCCCACAGCCGGACCGCGCAGGGGATGACAACATTGCGATAAACAAACGCGAAACCGAGGATCGTGTGGCCGTTGGCATAAACTTTTTCGGCGTGCAAATCAATCTTCGATACGGCGTCCCTTTGTTTGGCACGCTTTGCCTTTTGCGTGTCATCGAGAACGAGGTGAACCGTATCGCCGGACTTCCAACCAAGCTTGCGCAAAATCGTCAAAGAATTTTCGAGCAAAAGCTCCGGCGCATCCCACTCCGCTTGAGTCAGGAAGGGCGATATGGCTTGGCGCGTGCGATGATGGCCGTAAAGTTGGGTGAACTTGCTCAGGCTCTTACGACCGCTGATAGACGCGATGCCGATGACCAGTCGCCAAAGGTGCGAAAACGTGACGCAACCAACAATTTTGCGAATTCGCTTGAAAAATCGCTTGCCAAAAAACGGAAATCGGTGTATCGTGAACATCGGATATTGCGTGAAATTCGGATTTCCCATTCGGGGTCATTTTTTTAACACCGAATCATACCGTAATATCCACTTTTTATGCAATATCAGTTTTTAGTACGTCTTTCTGTTTACAGTTTGAATGATAAAATTTAAAGAAAATATTGACTCGGATTGTTGACTTCAGATATTGCCAGTATTAGAATGTCTTGTACTCGAAATGGTAATCATATCGATAATGATTGTGTAACAACACTACTGTCCCATCATAAATCGAACAGCATCAACTGGTTAGGGCTTTGAGTGTTTTGATCCATGTAATTTTTGTTTTGAAACATCGTAAAAACAGGGGTTTTCTCAAATTGT
>WRMR01000508.1 GCA_009776995.1 Planctomycetaceae bacterium
GAGCAGGAAACAGCAACCCTGATGCCCGAAGCCGTAATCATTTCATCATTTTTCTGTATGCAACGCACCAGACCCAGGCAAACAGGATGACATGCACGATATTGGCAATGGCCACGGCCCAGGCCGCGCCGGACATGTCGTATCGCGGCACGAGAATCGCACAACCGGCCATCGTAACCGCCGCTTGAACCAGGCAGATGACCGGCTGGATGCGAAATTGTCGCGCGGCGGTGACCGGGTAACCCAACGCGTTGCCGACAAAGCCGAAGGTCGCGCCGAAGGTGATGAGCCAAAACAGCTTTGTCAGCGGGACATACTCACTCGTGTAAGCGATGGTCAAAATCCAAACGCCGCAGATCGGAATGACAAGCAATCCGGCGCAACCCATGAGGAAAGCACTGCCTGCCAGAATCGTCGTGAGCCGGACAAACTCGCGTTGATCGCCAGCCGTATACGCTTTGGCGAAACGCTGTGACATGGCAACGCCCAGCGAGTTGAGGATCATCATCCCGACCGACATGAGCATTGCGATGGAACCATATTGACCGAGCGCGGCAAGCCCGTTTTGTTTTTCGAGCCAGAATCGCGGAATTTGCGGCGTCAGGGACAGCACACCCATATTGACGGCCAACGGCAGTCCGAGCCAGGTGATCGCGGTCAGTGTCGTCGTGGAGAATCGCGGCGTCAGGTTTTCCGGCAGTTGGAAAACGCCCCTGCCGCCCAAAAGCCGGCATGCGGCCGGGTAATCATAAACAAACACGGGTAAAAACCGCAACACGGTCATGGCGATCAGCGACAGAAGGACGTTTTGCGTTGCGTAAAACACGGCGCAAACTCCGGCCAGGCACAACAGCCCGCGCAAGACCAACGAGTGGGAGATCGTGTCGAAACGTTCATGTTTTTGGAACAGGGCGTGAAACAGTTCGCTCAACGATTGTCCCGCGATGGCCAATCCCATCACGAAACTGACGGCAATCACGAGCCAATTGCCGGGAAATACAAAGAAGGCTATCGCTGTGCCGAGCAAAACGGCGAACAACGACATAACCAGGCGGTGAGCCAGGTAATCGCGAAATTCCCAGCGGTTGGCCACATCGGTGACGAACACCTGCCGTAAGTTGAAATCGGTGAAATGGAACAACGGCTGCATAATCATCAGCCCGGCCACGTAAAGCCCGGCGGCGTTGCTTGAACCGAGCTTGTTGTACGAGCTGATGATGCCCCACATGCAGAGTTGCAACACAACATTGCCGAACAACGTCCAGGAAAAATTGAGCCGCAACGACCCCGGCAAACCGTTTTTCGATTTGTCCCGGCGTTGTCGATTCCGTTGTTGTTTTCGTTTGGTGGTCATTCCGGTGAAAGATTCCTCAACGCAGGACAAACCCCGTCGCAAACATCAATCATAGTGAAATTACATCGTCTGTGTGTTGATTTATTGGTTTGCCGTATGAGACAAAAACTGTTTCACCTGTTCGCAATACTCATCGGAGGTAAGACCACCTTCCCGCAGATGCTGCACCCTGGTTTTATTGCATAATTTCCGGAATTGATCGAGTTTTTCCATAGCTTCGGGGCGTACCTGGGTTTTTCCATTGGTGTTTTCAAAAACCCGTGTTTCTTTCACACCGTTACGTTTGGCAATCTCAAATAACGAATAGATTAACGGCAATCGGGCGATTTGCAGCCTTTCCAGCACATCGGGCTTATTCTTGACCGCTTTTTCAGCTTCATCAAAAATCACATCATATTGTTCCATCAGTTCGGCTCGCAGAAAACCGTCATCGGAATGGTCGGCCGGGTTACCATAGATGGTAAGTTTCAATCCCGATTTCTCCAACTCGTCGTGTGTCAACTGAATATATTTTCCGACGAAGGGGGCGGCTTCCTCATAATAGCCTTCAAGGAAATCGGTCATGACCGCCTGAAAATCCATATCCGGGTCCCACAGCAATTTGGCGATCAGGTAGGGGCGAAGTTCGCAATATTCGCCGCCTTTGGATATATTTCCCTGTTGGAAATGTGCATTCACACCATGGGCGGCAAAATATTGCATATTGGGTTGTAAAACCCGCAGGTTGGGAAACGGTGCCATGAGGTTGCTGAACTGGATGACGTAATCCCACATCAATATGTTGTGGGTGAGTTTTGACCAGTCTTCGAAATCGGAGCAAAATGCCTCACTCGCCGTAGTATTGGCAATGGGGGAATTTCGGTCGCATTCGATGGTGCACAACATGATATTCACGTTTGGGGCGGGTTTGACGGCTTGCGGTGCCGAACGGCTGTATCGGTATGCGAGCGTGGAAATCATCTTATCGGGAAAATGTTGTGCCACCTTATTGACGAAAGTGATAATGGAACCACTCAGGCTGTTCGATTCTGCGTCGAGTGCCATACAGTTGTCACATGTGCAATTATAAGGTTGGTCGGCATAGGTGTCGCCCTGACTGACAGACCAGTACAAGGCGTCCGGGTTTTCTTGAATCATTTGGCCGAGGTTTTCAATCACAACCTGCAAAACATCCGGGTTCGTCAGGCAAAGCTGCGCAGGTAAATGCTCATCGGCCTGTTTTGCCACCCGCTTGCCGTCAATGAGCGCAAAATACTCGGGATGTTCGGCATAATACTTCTCCACAGGAACAAGCGTCTCGAATGTATGGACAAACAGTCCCCAGTCCGGTTTCATGTGGTTTAATTTATGCCAGTCGGCATAGAACGAATCTTGTGCAACTTCATAGTACACATTACGGTACACATTGACCGGGATTTGGGTATCTCTGAGATCAACCGGAACAGTCACACTTTTGAGTGAAGGATATTTGAAAACACTGGGCGAATAGCACCTGAACCCGAAATATTTCTCAAAAAAAGTATAGACGCCGTATAAACAGCCTTTTCCTGTCCCACCTTGAATGAAGAGTTTGTTTTTGTCGGTTTGGATGGTAAACCCATCGGCCTGCAAGTCGCCGGCTAACTGAGGTAAACCACGGTTGGAGTTGCCAATCACGATTTCGAAACCCGTGTCATTTTGAGTATCTGTCACGATTGGCACTTCAATCGTCGAACAAATCGCCAGGAGTCGCTGAAATTCTTTCGCTGCTTTCTGTTCTGTTTTGCCCGCTTCCTCTGGAATCACAATGACAAAATCTGTGCCGGTTTCAGCGGCCAGGACTAAGTTTTCACCGTCCT
>WRMR01000509.1 GCA_009776995.1 Planctomycetaceae bacterium
AGTTTCCTTTCCGCGTATTGCGTTTTGCGTTTTGCGATCTGCTGGCAGGTTGTTTGCATTTCGGCCTTTGGTACGGTGGTGTATTCGCAGAGCAACATCGTTGCCCCGATGCCGCCGATGATGATACCGCCGGCAAGTACAACGCCAGGTTACGCAAACCCTTACGCACAAGCGGCCATGCCCTACGGCAACGCGAGCTACGGTTATTCGGGTTATGGTTACACTGTTACACCCGCAACCGGCTTGTACTATTCGGGCGGTTCGCCGATGTTACAACCGATGGTCGCTGACTACAGATTTCAAACTACGGACTTCGGACTTCAGGCTTCAGGGAATGGCTACGAAGCGGCACCCGAAGCCCGAAGCCCAAAGCCCGAAGCCTATGACAGTGGCTACAGCCAATACATGCCGTTGCGGTCACCGCTTTTGGAAACTGGCTGGGAAAACCTGAAACTGTTAAGCCCGTTCAACGCCCCTGACGGCCCTCATCGCGGGGTCGGTACACCGCTCGAAGACGCCAGTTGGCTCGACCGGCCCTGGTACGTCGGCGTGTTCGGCGGCTGGGTCAGCGGCTCGACGCTCATCAGCGGACAAGTCGATCAGGGATCAGGCAGTAACGGCGGCGTGGCACTCGGCAAAAACCTGAATCATTACTGGGGACTGGAAGGCCGGATTTTCGGTTCGTCGATTGAAACGAAAGACATTTCCGGTTCGTTGACGCCTGCCCCGAACCGAAGCAGTCGATTGACGATACTCGACCTGAGTGCGCATTATTATCCTTACGGCGAAGCCCGATGGCGGCCCTATTTCAAACTGGGAATCGGATACACCCAGCAGAGTTTCGCCGACAACTCCGGGAGATCGCACCAACTCAACGCCTGCACCGTTCCGTTTGGTTTCGGAGTAAAATACTGGTGGAGCGACCGCGTCAATGTGTTCGGCGAGGTCGTTGACAATATGATTTTCGGCAGTGGCCCGACCAAGACGCAATCGGACTGGGCACTCAATTTCGGCGTCCATTTTACGTTCGGCACCAACCCCAATTATCACCCGACGGTCTATTGGCCGCATACGGCGTTGTGAAAATGCAGAGTGTTGAGTGTTGAGTGTTGAGTGTTGAGTGTTGAGTTTAGCCGGGCGTCCTGGACTGTGCGATTGCCGAAAACTTTCAGCACAAATGACACGAAGTGATCGCCGCAAAACCTCACTTGCACCTTATTGACAAAAACAAAACAACCTCAGTAGCAAAAGTCGTGTGCTACAAAAACAACCTCATTAACCTCATTTTTGCCGATCTGGAAATGAGGTGAATAAGGTGAGTGAGGTTTATTGATGTGTGGACATTTGGTGCAACTGAGGTTGTTTTGTTAGAGGAAATGAGGTAATAATGTGGTTGCCCGTGGTTGCCGAAATCAGAGGTGCAGTCGAATTGGGAAAAACGCATCAAAAACCAAACAGCGAGATCGAACATGAAATGTGAAAGCTGTAAAACAAGAGAAATTGAAATAGAAATCCCTAAAGGTGAAGATTTAGAAGAAGTCAAACCCTATCGGCTTTGTTTTGAATGCGGAAACAGGTTGCAGCATCTTGCATTGCGGCCACTGGAATTTTTTAACCTGGCGGCAATTCATGGACACTGTTTTTATTTGCATGACGATTTCTATGATTGGGATACAGGCGAAGCAATGGCACCTGAAATAGATGTTATTGGCCCTGAAAAATTTCCTTTTCCCACATTGGAAGACGTTAAGAATGACCTGAATCGCCTTATTGGCTATTCTTTCGCACAATACAATACGGATAACATTGTCATTGAACATCTCCAAAAATTTAACAAAACAGAAGTGCTGGACATAATCGACCAGAGAGTCAAGTACAACAACTCAATAGCGTACAAGGCGTATGAAATTGTTTCTTGCGTGATTGGTAAAACAGCTAACAATTGGGCAAGAGATCAATGGGAAAACAGGGTAGCGGGAGACAGCATATTGACTTATGCGGAACTCATTTCCAATTGTTTTGAATTTGAAGAAGCATTTGAAGTCATCAAAAACGAGCTTGAAAAGTCTGGTGATAAAACATTTAACGACGACATATTAGCTCTCCTCTATTTGAAGAACGAAAAATCGCTGGACTGGTTGGAAACTCAAACAGAGAGGATGAAGACTGTTATGTGGAATTCGAGTTTCGGACAACTGGCCGCGTGTTCGCAGTTTAGTTGGCGACGCTGTGAGAAATGGTTGCGTATGGGACGCCCGTTGAGTTTGATTGCTTTAGATGCCTTATGCCTTTGCACGACGAAATATCATACCGGTCTATTTTTTTGGTCGCGAAAACAAAAGCCAACACTCACAGATCATGTTGAACCTGAAACAATGGCTAACAGACTCCGTGATTATCTGAAAATTGACGGTGTACCCAGAACACAAAAGATTGTTGAGATAATAATGAATAACCATTTATTTGAAATGACATAACAAACATAGCCACCACAACCGGTCACTTACGTTTCCAGTTGCTGTTGCTTTTGAGAACTATAGCATCATGACCCATTCCACAACTCCAAACTCCGACACCACTCGTCACAGGGTGACGGGGCTAACAGTCCACTCTGCACTCTGCACTCTGCACTCTGCACTTGTCGGTTCGGGTACGGCGATGACGCGTTTGCGGCAGCAGGTTGCTCGCGTGGCGGGCACATCGGAAACCGTACTCGTCATGGGCGAAAACGGCACAGGCAAGGAACTGGTCGCACGGACATTACACGCAACAAGTGATCGGCGGGACGCGCCCTGGGTGACGCTGAACTGTCCGGCGTTGAGTACCCAACTGATGGAAAGCGAGTTGTTCGGGCATCGGAAAGGAGCGTTTACCGGAGCCGATTACGACCGCGTCGGACGGTTTGAAATGGCGCACGGCGGCACGTTGTTGCTCGACGAAATCAGCGAAATCGACACGCATTTGCAGTCAAAGCTACTCCGCGTGTTGCAGGAACGGACCTTCGAGCGGGTCGGTTCCTGCGAGACGATGAGCGTTGATGTGCGGGTCATTGCAACGACAAACCGCGACCTGAACGCCGAAATTGCAGCCGGGCGGTTTCGCGAAGATTTGTTTTATCGCCTGGCCGTGTTGCCAATCACAGTGCCGCCGCTTCGCAACCGCAAGGAGGACATTCCGGAACTGGTGACGC
>WRMR01000510.1 GCA_009776995.1 Planctomycetaceae bacterium
CGCAGCAATCTCCCGGTAGGCTAACGGCTTGTAAAAATCTTCACTACGTATCTGCTTCGCCGTTTCCCTGGCCCCGGCCAAATCCCCCACTTTGATTTGAGCCCTGGCAATGGTCAGGTAGGCAATTGCCTGCGACATCTGTGCCGACGCTTCCTGGTACTTGAACTGATAATTGGCCTGGTCAAAGGTTTTGCGCGCTTCGACCATGTCTCCCGCATCCACTTGAGCATAAGCAACGCAAAGGAAAGCCCACAGTTTGTCGCCGTCTTCGCGGAACTTTGTCGCCACTTCCTTGATTTGATCGATCGTTTGGCGTGCTCCATCCGCGTCTCCTGCTTGGATTTGCGCCCGGGCAACCAGCCAGTAAGCTAACATCTTGCCGTGGTCGTCGTTGATTTGCCGGGCTTTTTCCAGCAAATCAGACAATTGATCAGGTGGGACGACTACCGAAGATGCTTTGTTCCGGCATGCGGCCAGAAACGAAACAACAAGGAACAGAACAATTGCCAGGGAAAGCAATGGATTGACGTGCCGCATCAGAAAACCCTTTCTATGATGATTTTTCGTATTCTGTGAGAATTGCGTCATTAATCGTTTTTTGGCTGTTTTCTACCGAGCGATCCAATCCTACGGATTGCAAGACATTTCCATCACCTCAAGCCAAATATTCCGCTGAAAAATCAGTTTCTCAAGCAACCCGGAGCGTAAGCATCAGGCTAAAATGCCTGTGGTGCTTTATAACCGGTCGCTTACGTTCCCGGCTACTGTCCTGCAAAAAATATTCGTGGGACAGAATAATAGAATGCTTCACATTTGCGTCACTGAGTGACGCGGCCAACACTCAAATTCCATCACGGACTACCGGGGAAAGTTCGTTCGCCGCGTTGCCGGGTGGGACGGGTTTCGCTGTTGGGGTTGCCGCCTTCGGGTGCCCCTTGTCCCGGTTGCCACGAATTGGCCCCCGGCCGCCATTCACGGGTGCGGCCCCGATTTTCCGGGAGTCGGCTCCAAATGTAATCCGGCGTATCCTCCACAAGTTTCTCGGCCTTGACTTTTTGTTCGGTGGTCAAAATGTCTTCGGCCAACTTCGTGTATTTGGCGACCAGTTCCTCGATTTGCGAGCGAATTCTCGCCTGTTCCTCGCCGGATGCGCCTTGCATCTTGCTCACCAGTTGGAACAGTTCGGTCATCATTTGCCGTTGCAGGGCTTCCACCTTTTTGACCTGTTCCGGCGTCAATTGCAACGTATCGCCCAGCCCAACACTGAACAGCAGTCCCCGTGTGCCGCCGGTCAATTGGAACGTGCGTTCCTCCAGCTTGGTGTATTGCTTTTCGGTCAACACGCCGCGCATTTTTTCCTTGAGGCCTTCGCTGAGTTTCATGCCTTCCGCACGAATTTTGTCGAGTGCCTCCATACGATTTTCTTCCGACATCATCTGGGGGCCGTATTCACGGAACAACAGTTCCATTTCACGGCGGAATTCTCCGCCCAATTGTCCCAACTGAGACGACTGATCGTCCGTCAACTGCATGTCGTCCACGAACTGGGCTTGCATTTCCTGGTTTGTAAATAACTGGGCAATCGCCGGTTGCTGACCAAAAATGGATTGGGGGCAAACAACAACCACCGCAATGGCAAGCAAAAAAAGTGTCTTTCGCATGATTTTACTCCTGTTTATCGATACTGGATTCATACTGATTGTCACAACCAATATTCACATATACAATGATACCCGATTTTAGCTTGTCCATCAATGTGATTCGAAAGAAACGTCAAACCCTCTCAATTTTACGATACGATTATCGATATTGTTGCAAAATATCTCATGGCTTTACCTAATAAAATTATTGTTTTTCAAACGTCATTGAATTATCATTAATGTTTCAGGAAATATACATTGATCAAGTCATGTCGGGAGACCCGTATGTTGATAATGAAATCATCAGAACACCGCCAGGTTGTGCGAGATTGCATGATATTGGTGATGATTGTCATGGCCATTGGCGGCGACGTCTTGTGTTTTGCACAAAATGATCGCCCCGTATCGCCGGAAACACAGGAGGCTTGTCTGTCGGACAGATATTTCGCGGTGCAAGCGATTTTTGATAGCGGCAATTTCATTGAGGCTATTCAGGAATATGGTACCGAAATTCGCCGCGTTGTGCAAAACGGTCGAAGCCACTGGGTCGATTCGATCTGCTATCATGCGCGAGTCGGCGAATGTCACTACCAGATGGGCGGCAACGACAGTGCGATGGCCTGTTTCGACATCGCATTGCAGGACTATCTCGATAACGACGAATGGCCCCATTGGCTGCATTTTGACACGGCATCCGGAGTGCAATACAAGGCGAAATCGTTGCCACCGTGGGGGGATCGCTCGCTTTCGTCGGGGGAACTGGCCGTCATTCCGGACAGAGTGCTGATTGATTTCATGTTCGCCGATATTGACGGCGGTGATTCCCGGCGTGAGTTCGTGCTGGCACCCGATTCCGCAGCCATTCCGATTCATCCGACTGAAGTGGCCGTGTGTATGGCGATGGCATTGTATCGTCGCGCCGAACTGCTCGGACTGCTGGGAGCCTGCAACGATCTCAATGACAAGCTCGTCGCACGCTTGCGGCGTAACCCTTTCCCTGACGATCACTGGTCGGCGGCATGGGGCAACATTTTGCTTGCCCTGGCTCTTGCCGCTGCGGGAAATGACATTGAGGCCAAACCGTTACTCGAACAAAGCCTGCAAATCGAAAACACGGCGGACCATCCCCTGACCGGTTTTGCGCAACTCGAACTGGGTAAAATGGCATTGCGGGCCGGCGATTACACAGCGGCTCACCGCCATTTTGTGGCGGCAAGTCATTCCGGTTGGCATTACGCGAACACCTTTGTGACGGGCGAAGCGTTTCGTTATGTCGCGGTGACGCAGAAAATGATCACGCCGGATACGAACGCCAACGTTTTGCCAAAAGCATTGGAATGGGCGGAACGGGAACGTTTGCGCGGTTTGCAGATTTGGCTTAACACGCTGTTGGCGGAAGATTCCATTTCCCGGCGCGATTTGGTTTCAGCGAAAGCGCAACTCAAACGCGCGCAGGATTTGACCGGGGAGCATGACATCAAACACGGTCGTCTTGCCGGAAACTGGAGTTATCTCGAAGCGATGGACGCCTACAACTCGAA
>WRMR01000511.1 GCA_009776995.1 Planctomycetaceae bacterium
GGTCGAAACCGACGACAAAGAAGAAATCGCAACCCTCATGCAACCAAATTTCCAAAACCTCAAAAATACCAACTTATTGACGGTGTGAGGTATAGCAGAATCAATAGGTCAATTCCCCCATCCTAATGACCTGGGGTTAAACACTCTGCATTCAATAAAACACATGTTTTTCTGCTTGGAAAACCACCGATTTGTGGTAAAAAGGAACGTACACGAACGAAAGGAGCGGAGCCATGCCAGAACAGCCGTTGACTTATGAAGGTATTTTGGAACTTTTCCGGGAAACCCGAGAGCAAATTAAGGAATCTGAACGGGAAAGGGAAAAATTTGCCCGGGAATGGAGGGAGCGGGGTGCCGATCTCGACCGGCAAATGAAGGAAACCGACAAAAAAATTTCCGCGCTCGGTTCCCGCATCGGCGAGATCGTCGAAAATATGGTTAGCGGCAACATCGTCGATAAATTTCAGGCATTCGGTTATGAAATTTTGCAGTGTGGCAGGAACGTCAAGTACGAGTACAAGAAAATTGGAGTTCGCGGCGAAATTGACTTGTTTTTGGAGAACGGCGATATTGCCATTCTCATTGAAGTCAAAACATCGCTGGAAACGGCAGATGTCCGTAGGCACATTGAGCGATTGGACGAATATCGGCGTTGTGCGGACGCAAGAGGGGACAAACGACGTTTTGTCGGGGCGGTTGTCCAGGACGACGCCATGAAGTTTGCCCATGCCAGCGGAATGTACGTCATCGTTCAATCCGGCGAAGCCGTCGAAATCGTCCCCGTCCCGGAAGGTTTTCAAGCAAAAGAATGGTAAACCTTCGGCGGAGGAAAACACAACAATGACGGTCACGGCGTGACCGCACTGCCACTTTGTGTTCTGAACTTTGCACTCTGCACTACTTCCCGGCCTGCTTTGCCCAGGAATCGCGGAGGGAAACGGCACGGTTGAAAACCGGATGCGAGGGGGATGAGTCGCGGGAGTCAAGGCAGAAATAGCCGATGCGTTCGAACTGGAAACGGTCGCCCGGCGTTGCGTCACGGAGCGACGGTTCCAGCTTGCAACCGGTCAGGACTTCAAGCGATTCCGGGTTCAGATACGTTTTGAAGTCGGCAGGATCGTTCGGATCATCCGGGTTTTCCTTTGTGAAAAGCCGGTCGTAAAGCCGCACTTCGGCGTCGAGTGCGTGTTCCGCCGAAACCCAATGAATGGTGCCCTGCACTTTGCGGCCGTCGGGCGACGATCCGCCGCGCGTCGCCGGATCGTAAGTACAACGCACTTCGACGATGTTGCCCGCCGCGTCCCTGGTGAAACCGGTGCAGGTGACGTAGTAGGCGTAACGCAGCCGCACCTCTTTGCCCGGCGCGAGGCGGTAATACTTTTTCGGGGCATCTTCGAGAAAATCGTCGCGCTCAATGTAAATCACTTTGGAAAACGGCGTCTGCCGTGTTCCGTCGGCGCCGTTTTCCGGGTTGTTGACCGCGTCGAGCATCTCGGTCTGGCCGTCGGGGTAGTTGTCGATCACCACTTTCAGCGGACGCAAAACGGCCATGCGGCGTTGCGCCGTCTTGTTGAGATCGTCCCGCAGTGCGTTTTCGAGTTGCACCACGTCGATGGTGCTGTTGAACTTCGCTACGCCGATCCGGCGGCAAAATTCGCGGATGGCCTCCGGTGTGTAACCGCGACGCCGTAACCCGCAAATCGTCGGCATGCGCGGGTCGTCCCAGCCGCTGACGTAATTCTCTTTGACCAGTTGCAGCAACTTCCGTTTGCTCATCACAGTGTAATTGAGGGCGAGCCGGGCAAACTCGATTTGCTGCGGACGATAAACACCGAGTTCGATGAGAAACCAGTCGTACAAGGGGCGGTGATGCTCGAATTCGAGTGTACAACACGAGTGCGTGATTCGTTCGATGGAATCCTCGAGACCGTGCGCCCAGTCGTACATGGGGTAAATGCACCAGGTATTGCCCGTCCGGTGATGCTCCGCGTGCAGGATGCGGTAGATGACCGGGTCGCGCATGTTGAAATTCGGCGAGGCCATGTCGATTTTCGCGCGTAGCGTTCGTTCACCGTCGGGAAATTCGCCTGCCCGCATCCGCGAGAACAGGTCGAGATTCTCTTCGACGCTCCGGTTGCGGCAGGGGCTTTCCGTGCCGGGAACGGTCGCCGTGCCGCGGGTTTCGCGTATCTGTTCGGCGGTCAAGTCACAAACGTAAGCCTTGCCTTTTTTGATCAGGTCAACGGCGTCCCGGTACATTTCCCCGAAATAATCGGAGGCGTAAAAGATGCGTTCCTGCTTCATGCCGGTCAGCCATTCAACGTCCTCAATGATTGACTCGACGTATTCGGTTTCCTCTTTCGTCGGGTTCGTGTCGTCAAAACGCAGATTGAACGGGCCGCCGTACTTTTTTGCGATACCCCAGTTGAGGCAAATCGACTTCGCGTGTCCGATGTGCAGATAACCGTTCGGTTCCGGGGGAAATCGCGTATGCACCCGGTTGTCAAACTTCCCGGTTTTGTTGTCGTCTTCGATGATCTGTTCGATGAAATTCAACCGCTTTTCCGGCTCGCCGACCGGATTCCCGTCACTGATTTGCTCCGGAGTCTTTGCCATGCTTCTCGTCCTGATGAAGGAAAGTATTTGAGTGCCTGCCAATTCGTCATTTTACATAGAATTTCCGTAAAAGGTATGGGTGGTCAGGTGTGACTGCTAATAGTTTGATTCACTACTGGTGCGTCCATTCTAAAATTTGGTATTGACTAAAACCATGATAATTCCAATATTGTTGGAGCTATTTTAACCCCAAACTCATGGAGGAATTTATGTTGCCAAGGCCGGATCAAAAAACAATCGTACCCGTTCACGGGAATTGAACATCCCCAGAGGCCGAATGACAGTCCCATATTAGTGGTCAATGGTCCGGTAGTAAAGACGGCGGGGCGAGATCGTGCAGAAAACTGAAGATCGCATCACGAAGGAAGGCCATCACGTTTCGTCCCTATTTTCGGCAGGTGGCAACCGTTGTCCAGAAACATTCGTGCCATATATTACCTGCGTCGCTACGAGTGCCTTGCGTCACAATCCTGTCCATGATAAGAGTGCGGATGTTTTGTTGTTTGCCGGGGCAATCGACGGATCGTCAACAAACAGAAAATCACTTTCGCCT
>WRMR01000512.1 GCA_009776995.1 Planctomycetaceae bacterium
GGGGTCGGGGCGCGTGTCCGTGCCGATATGCTCGACATGACCGAAGAGAATTACGAATGGCTGATGAAAATCAATCTGACGGGTCCGTTTTTCTTAACGCAAGAGATCGCGAAACTTATGGCCGAAGAAAAATCAAAAAACGCCGATTTTTCCGGTTGCGTGATAAACGTATCATCAATCAGTGCGACGGTCGCGTCAATCAACCGCGGGGAGTATTGCATTTCCAAGGCCGGTGTCAGCATGGCGACCAAACTTTGGGCTGTGCGACTGGCCGAGTACGGTTTTCCCGTTTATGAAATCAGGCCGGGACTGATCAAAACCGACATGACCGAAAAAGTCACTGAAAAATATGACAAACTGATCGAAGACGGTATCCTGTTACAACCCCGTTGGGGAACGCCCGCCGACATCGGGCAGGCCGTTGCGGCACTGGCATCTGGCAAAATCCCCTATTCAACCGGCCAAGTCATCCTGCTTGACGGCGGCATGTTGGTCGAGCGTCTTTAAAACCAAGCGATTACTTATTTTCTTTCCTGGCGAATGGCTTTGCCACAATCGAATGTTTCCAACTTGGTGTCTTTGGTAACCTCAATCGTCAAGGTGGAAGTCTTCGGGTTTCCGAGTTTTGGATCAACGAGATCATAAACCGGGAGGACTTCCGCATCTCTTTGCCTTTGCCATTCAGCGTATGCAGCAGCATCCAATGGGGCATTTTCTGAAATCGAACTCTGTGTATGTTCCTGTTTTGTGACTAACACCACATATTTTCCCATGGGAACTCCGACATACTGGCCGTGAGTTTTCATCAGGACTTCACCTTGATCGTTGGAGACCCCTCCAACGGACCATTTGATACTTTTATCTTCAGGATAAAGCGAAACGGATGCGCCAGCAAGTGGTACTCCATCCTGCTGTACCACAAGCGTGGTCTTTTGAAGCGGCGGCAAGCCTTCCGGCTTGGGTTGGCCACATCCGGCAAAGGTCATCAGCAATGAACTGATGCAGAAAACACAAACAACGAATTTGTTCATGGACAATTCTTACTATGAAAAAAGATGACGGGGATAAAAATGCGGCAAGACAGGTTTGACCCATCAACAATCAAGCCTGTCTCCGCAACAGCAAGAAAAACAATCAGTCGATCGTGCGCGATTCCCCACCGGCGGGACTTCCCATGGCCCCCCAAACTCCGAACGGACTTGCACCATTGGTTTTTTGAGGTACTGCTTCAGCATAGCGGCCGCAATCGACGGTATCCGAAACAAGAGACACAGAGCCATCCATTCTCAGAGCATTAACGCCTCCCGTGTGATTGGAGCTGGGAGAATACATACCGTTATTGGACGTATCTGAAAAGCTGCCTCGTGTACAGTTCGGCGAATTGGGTGGAAGAATCGTCGTGAAGGAGTTATTTGCCGTTCGGCCATCCATCCAGCGGCTTCCCCGCCAGGTATCGTTGCTTGCCGTCGTTGCGGGGCGAATATCAACTAATGCCATGTCGCCGTCAAACCCGCGGCGGTTCATACAAAGGTAAGCATGAATCTCCCCGCCGTCATAAATCCCATCTTCCTGAGCCCAGCCGGATTTGACGCTCTGGTCAAGACGTCCGCTTGCCGTCACTGTTTCACTGACTGCGATGGTATTGCTGGTCCCGTCAGAACAGGTTCCCATGTTGCCCCAGTTCATCGGTGCAAAGAGTGCCCGGGCTCTTACTGCCGCCCCGCCGCCGCCAGAATCGTTGTTACCTTCAACAATATCTGCCCGGCAGGTTATCATGCTACATCGGGCTTGGCCATTTTCAGGTGACAGTGTTCTTGCACGTCCATCTGAAGGGCAAATAATCGTGGTGATAGTTCCCCCACGCAACTCTGTTGTAAAAGACGTCCATGTACTGACGACACCATTTCCGGCGACTCGTTCCGCTTCCATCCAAGAGAGCATGCCTTCATAACGAGCTCCTTGCTCCATGTAAGGCAGCAAATGAACAACGGTACCAAAGTTGTCATCACTGTGATTACCCAGCCGGGAACGTCCGGCAGGAAAACCCTGGCGGGCATCATGATAGGTGTGAAGCGCAATACCATATTGCTTGAAATTGTTGGAACACTGCATACGTCGTGCAGCCTCGCGTGCAGCTTGAACAGCTGGTAAGAGAAGGGCGATCAAAATTCCGATGATCGCAATCACAACGAGAAGCTCAACAAGAGTAAAAGCTCTTAAGTTGCCCCCCCCCCCCATTTTAACACTGGCGTTTTTCATAGAAAACCTTTCTTTCTATTGAAAGTGATTAAAAGTAAACAAATTGTGTATATTGACACGATTTGAAACAAATAGCCAATATCACAATCATGCACATCAAAGAAGTCGCATCAATAACTATTCAGTTATACATTCCATAAAGGTTTGATAAAACACGAATATCATGTCGAAAAGCATTTCGCACATAAAAAAATCGCAACTTACAACTTGTGTCATTATAATATAATTGTTTCACAGAATAATGTCAAGCGAATTTCAAGTAAAACAATCGTGAAAATAAAGTAGCCCAGTAACCAGTGAAACGGGGTGGTACAACACAAAGGTCATTGTACACACCCATGGAAAATTCGACATATAAGCGTATCAAATCATTACAGGACATAGGCTTATGTCCTGCCGTTGAGATCAATGTTATTTTGACCTTACGTTCATTACAGCGACAAGGCACCTGCCGCACACACATCAACGCACGCGCCGCAATCGGCGCAGGTGCTTTCGTCAACAATGCAGAGCGAATCCGCCATCGAAAGGGATTCCACGGGACAAACGGCAATACACTCGCCGCAACCTGTACATTTACTCTGATCAACCACAACGGCCATGAGTTCTTCTCCTTGAAATTTTGATTGAAATAGCCCCATCCACAAGACAAGATGGCGACGTTTTGGAAAATGTCAATATACAGATTTGCCACACGGTGTCAACAAGAGGAACACGGCAGACGAAAGAACTTCACTTGGATTCATTGGAGTCGGATGCCGCAACGACCGATGGCGGCCCGAACCCTCTTTCGATCAAAAGCTCGTTGAAAACCGTTGCCGAAGCCATGCCAAGCAAAAATGCCGCGATGATCAACACAAATTGTTGCGCTGTAAAGCCTGAACGTACCAAGTCTGAGTGTTCTTTT
>WRMR01000513.1 GCA_009776995.1 Planctomycetaceae bacterium
CTGCGGATGCTCGGCGCGGAGGTGCAGGTGCACCGCAATGATGAGATTGACGTGCCAACCGTGGAAACGCTCAAGCCCACGGGCATTGTCATTTCGCCGGGGCCGGGGCATCCGTCGGAAGCCGGAGTGACGCTGGAGGTCATCACGACGTTCATGGGACGCATCCCGATTCTCGGCGTGTGCCTCGGTCATCAGGCCATCGTCCACGCGTTGGGCGGCGAGGTGGTGCGCGCGAAACACATCATGCACGGCAAAACGTCACGCATCAGAGTCGTGACGCAGCAGGCTTCGGACTTCAGGATTCAGGATTCAGGATTCAGGATTCAGGATTCAGGAGAAGGTGTCAAAGCGGAATCTGAAGCCCGAAGCCCGAAGTCCGAAGCCTCTCCCGAAGCCCGAAGCCTGTTTCACGGCGTCACCGGCCCGTTTGAAGCGATGCGTTATCATTCGCTCGTGGCCAGGCGCGAAACGTTGCCGCCCCAACTGACGATCACCGCCGAGTCGGAAGACGACCATGAAATCATGGGCGTCCGCCACCGCGATTATCCACTCGAAGGCATCCAGTTCCACCCGGAGTCCATCATGACGATCATCGGCAAACGGCTGTTGAGGAATTTTTTGAACGGAACAGAACTGCAGTCGTAAGATTGCGATACCGAGTTTCCACCGTCTCAAGCGTCATCATGCCGTAGTTCCGTCTTGTCGAACCTGCCGGCGGCCAAGTCGTCCCGCCTGATCTCGTAAAACAGCCGCCCGTTCTCATCGGCAAGCAGGCCGGGCGGCAAATCGGCCGGATCAAATTCAAGCAGCAGCACCCAATCATTGTTGATGTCATTGTTCGTGCCGCTTTCAGACAACGCTTCGTCCGCCAATTCCGTTTCCAGTTCCTGCGTTTCAAGAAAACTGAATTGAAACAGGCGCGACCCTTCGAGTGCCGTTGACGGGCCGAACAGCTTATGGCGTCCGGCCGGAATGATTTCCTGCCGGTACAAATTCCATACGCGGTCGTGGATTTCCTCTGAAAAACCGAAATGACGCTCCATGATTTCACTCAGCAAATCAAAGCTGACGCCCGTTGACGATTCGATTTTCAGCGAACAGGGCGGAAGCCGGTTGCCGAAATACAGCCCGCGTGGAAACGGCGTTCGCACGAGCATTTCAATCTCAGAGCCGGGCGAATACAACACACGACCGACCGGATTTTCGTTTTGGTCGCGAACCAGCTCGTTTTGCTCAATGGCAACGAAAAACGAAAGCAGCCCATGATCGGGAAACTGCGGCGGCGCAAACGGTCTGAGGTCGCCGCACCGCAACTGCATGAGAAAGGTCATCGGCTTGCGCGTGTTGCGGAGCCCCGGTACGCCGCGCCGCGAATACTTCGGCCAGTCCATGCCCGGCGGCAAATCCGGCTCGCCGCCCTGTTTCGTTCCACCGACCGGCAGATCGTCGTACTTCGATTCGCCCGGCGACAAAAGCACTTCGTTCCGCAAGCCGGCTTCAATCTCCGGCCAACAGGTTTCCAAGCCGTATTTTTCAACGGTACGTCGTAATTCTTGTGGCGTCATATCGTATTGGATTGCGGGCGTCGTCATCAAACGGTAGCCGCAGGCGTGATCGGTCTGTCTTGCTATTGACCCAAAAACTCCCGGATTCGTTGCCAACAATAAGATTGCATTCGCGGCAAGTGAAACGGTCCTTTCCAGGCGTTTCCTTTCAATTCGGTGGAAATGGTGCCGTCCCGGTGGAGATAACCGAACCATTCCCCGTGGAGCGGATCGTGAAAATGGGAGTAAGCCCACCGGTGCAACTGCTGATACCATTGCGCATACCGGGGTTCCGAGGTCAGCATCCAGGCGAGAAGTGTGGCGATGATTGCTTCGGTGTGCGTCCACCACATCTTCATGTCGTGGTGAAACTCCGGGCAGGGAAGGCCGAGACAATCCCGCAATTGGAAAAGACCGCCGTATTGGTCGTCCCAGGCAAGGGGGAACGTCCAATCGAGGATCGTCGTGCCAAGCCGGATCAATCGCGGGTCGTTGTTCCTCAACCGGGCTTCTTCGAGAATGAACCAGGCGGTTTCCAGGGAATGGCCGGGGCAAACCGTCCGCCCGTTGAACGTGTCGATCAACTCCCCGGCCGGTCCGGTCATTTCGAGAACGCAGGAGTATTCCGCCTTCATACAGTATCGCTCAATGTCGTCGACGGCGTCGTCAATGACTTCCGCAAGCCACGGGGCGGGACATGTTTTACGGAGTTCCTGAGCGGTCACGATCAGGATCATCGGAACGGCAAGCGTTCGCGGATTCACTTCCGTCGTTGTATAAGCCGTTTTTTTGATTTCCCGGACCATGCGTTGAAAATACTCCAACGCTTGCTCACCGGCCGCTGAATCTTCAAGAGCTGCGGCATACGCGGCTTTTCCGATGATGAGGTACATGTCGGAATAAATATTCTCCATTTTTTGCAGTGGACGCCCGTCTTGGGTCAGGGAAAAAAACGCGCTTTGATTTTCATCGATGCAGTATTTGTCGATGAAATCCATGCCGGTTTTCGCGTACTGAAGCCATTGCCCGTTGTTTTCAACGGTCTGATGGAGGTGACATAAGGTCCAAACGGAGCGTCCCTGAAACCAGACGTATTTGATTTTCTGCAAAATCGTGCCGTCGCGTCCCAGCGAATTGATAAACCCGCCGCACTCCCTGTCAACCGAACGGGGAAACCAAAACGGCATCGTTTCGTTGAGAAGCTCGTCGCGGTATGTTTTCAAATGCTGCTCTAAAGTGCTTTTATCCATGACTTGCGATTGTTGTTTTCTTTGTGTGATTCCTCATTTTCCAGAGGAACGGCAAGTGATTCCATCAGGAGAAATTTTAGCGGAGGTTGTCAACAGATTCAAGGTCGTTTCATTTCAGAGGCCGGGCAACTCTTCGGGAAGGGGCATCACAAACGCGGTTTTTTTTCGTGTGCTGTTTGATAGTGCGTCATGAGATGGTGTCAATGATCCACGTCTTTCGTGCTGTCATCTGGCAATAGAGATATTTCGCCGGGCTAGATGTTTCGCCGGGTTAAACGCAGGTCTCGGAACCATCAACGGAGTCGCAATCGTAAGGTTGCGGAGGATCATGACGCAATCTTACGATAGCAACTCTGATTTC
>WRMR01000514.1 GCA_009776995.1 Planctomycetaceae bacterium
CGAGGCCGAACAAAACATTCGTACGCTGATCATGGACAGAATTGTGACACAAGGCACTCGAAGCGACGCAGGCAATATATGGCACGAACGTTTCTGGACCACGGTTGCCACCTGCCGAAAACAGGGACGAAACGTCACGACATTTCTCAAAGATGCGATCTTCACTTTTCTGCATGATCTCGCCCCGCCGTCTTTACTACAGGACAATTGCCCGATAAAATGATACTATCGTTCCGGTCTCTGGGAAGTTCCGTTCCGGTCTCTGGGAAGTTCATTGCCCGTGAACGGGTACAAATATTTTGAGTTTCGTTTAAGACACACTTTATTGCGGTGATCATGACATGATCGCCCTGACAACAGAAGGAGACAACTTATGTCCAAACCCTCAATCACACGACGCAGTTTCATCAAAACGGGTGCGGTCACCGCGACAGCCTTGACCGCCGGGCTTCCCCTGAACCGCAGTGCCCATGCGCAAGGTCAGGAGGAACTCAAAGTGGGCATGATCGGTGCCGGTGGCCGCTGTGGCGGTGCCGCCGATGAGATCATGAACGCCGATCCGGGCGTCAAACTGGTGGCCATGTTTGATGTTTTTGAAGACCGCGTCAAAAACAAGCGAAACGCATTGGCCGGTGCCAAGCCGGATCAGGTGCGATGTCCCGACGAGCATTGCTTCTGGGATTTCGACGGCTACAAAAAGGTCATCGATCTTTCCGACATTGTGCTGATTGCCTGTGCGTCGAAGTTTCATCCCATGTACACCGAGGCGGCGATCAAGGCGGACAGGCACGTCTTCGTTGAAAAACCCCACGCGATTGACCCGCCCGGCATCCGTCGCATGGAAGCCGCCTGCAAACTCGCGGCGGAAAAAGGGCTTTCGGTCATGTCGGGGCTTCAAAGCCGCTGGTCGCTGGGCTGGCAGGACATCATGAAACGCATTCACGACGGCGAAATCGGCGACATTGTGGCCATGCAGTCGATGTTTCTCCGACCGCCTTACGGCCTTGTCGCCCGCAATCCCAATCTGTCCGAGACGGAGTACCAATTCAGCAACTGGTACCACTTCTGCTGGCTGTCGGGCGATGACGTGACGCAATCGCTGGTGCATAACGTTGACCGCATGGGCTGGGCCATGCAGGGTGAATTGCCTGAATGGGCATTTGCCACGGCGGGGCGCAGCGGTTCGTTCGGTGAGGTCTATGGCGACATGTTCGATCATGCGTCCGTGGTGTATGAATACAAGAGCGGGACGCGGCTTTATGCGCTTTGCCGCACAACAACCGGGTGCTACAACAATTCCAGCGACATCATCATGGGGTCGAAGGCAACCTGTATGCTCGACCAATGCCGTTTTGTAAAACGCAACGGCGAAGAACTTTATCGTTATACTGGTCCCGGCAACAATCCTTATCAGACGGAGCAAAACGAGTTGGTCAAGGCGGTCAAAACCGGCAAGCCGGTCAACTGCGGCGATTTCATGTGCAGCAGTACAATGGTTGGCGTTCTGGGACAAATCGCGGCTTATCAGGGCAACGCGGTGACCTACAAGGATGCCTACAACGCCGACTTCCATTTCGGCAACATTGAGCCGGACGACGTCAGCATGGCCACGTCTCCGCCGACGCTCCCCGACGAAACGGGCAACTACCCGATCCCGTTCCCGGGAACGACACGGTTTGTTTAGACTTTTCGCCGAAAAGTTTTCGTCCAAAACCAACACGGCGATTACGGTGCGGTCGTTGAAACCAGAAGCCACGATGTCCACGAAACGGTCGAACAAGAGAAAACAATCATTGTGATGAAAACAGCTTCCGTCAAAACAAAAATTGAAGACCGAATCGCCGGCACACTGCTCGGTACCGCTGTGGGCGATGCGATCGGCCTGCCGTTGGAGGGGCTTTCACGACGCAGAGTCAAGCGTCTGTTTCCTGGAACGTTGCGTCATCGTTTTTTCTGCGGACGCGGGATGGTCAGCGACGACACGGAACACACGTTTCTGGTGGCGCAAACACTGCTTGACGAATCCAACGACGTGGAGCGGTTTTCACGAAAACTGGCGTGGCGGTTGCGATGGTGGTTCGCAAGACTTCCTGCGGGAGTCGGCATGGCGACGGCGAAAGCGTGTCTCAAACTCTGGTGCGGTTTTTCGCCGAAACGAAGCGGCGTGTTTTCCGCCGGAAACGGCCCCGCAATGCGTGCCGCGATTTTCGGTGCTGTGATGGCCAATACCGAAAAACGCCATGCGTTTCTGAAAGCCGCAACTCGAATGACGCACACCGACCCCAAAGCCCTCACGGGAGCAATGGCGGCGGCAGATATTGCCGCTTGGATCATTCGGCGCGATTTCCAAACGTCGCCTCTTTGCGGGGAAATCATCGACCTCCTGCTCGGCATGAAACCGCAGGATGAAACATGGCGTGACCTGGTTGGTCAAATGAAACACGGCTGGGAAAACGACATGCCGGTTTTGGAATTTGCGGATCGACTTGGGCTGCAAAAGGGTGTGAGCGGTTACGTCTATCACACGGTGCCTGTGGCGATTTATGCCTGGCGTCAGTATTTTGGAGATTATCGGAAAACGCTGGAATCGGCCATCGAATGCGGAGGAGATACTGATACGGTGGGTGCGATTGCCGGTGCCCTGGCCGGAACAACGGTTGGTGAATCAGGTATTCCACAAGATTGGATCGATGGGATTTGTGATGTTCCGATCAATATCCCGGTTTTGAGAAACACGGCAACACGGCTTGCGGAACTCGCGAATCATGGCACTTCTCGAGAACACGTCCGGTATTGTTGGCCGCTTGCGATTCCGAGAAACCTGTTTTTCCTGACGGTCGTTCTCGCACACGGTCTGCGAAGATTGTTGCCGCCGTATTGATACGACCACATTTTCCCCAGAAAGCGTTAAGCATGACAGGACGGTCATGCCGTGATCGCCGTCAACCGCGCTACCCTCTGTGACGCAGTTGGCAACCCGGTCACCTACGTTCCCGGCTGTTGCCCTGCTTAAAATGTTCAGTCGTTCGTATCATTGGACATTGCATTTGGATTGATTTAACTCATTATTTTCATGGTGGTTACGTTACCTTTTCGGGTCTTGTTTTGCGAGGTCGATTTCGAGGGATTTGTCAAGTCTCAGGA
>WRMR01000515.1 GCA_009776995.1 Planctomycetaceae bacterium
AAATCACGGTGCCGCCGTGTTGAAGAATACGGTCCCATTCACGGGTTTGGACGCGATAGGTCGCTTCTCCGGTTTTAGCCCATTCTTTCAACGCGCCGACTTCGAGTTCCATCGGCATCTTGAGACACCGCAATTGATCCATGGCCGTTTTCAAATCATTGTCATCCGGGTATTGCTTGGTCAGCCAGTTTGCCGTAAAAAGCAACGCGCCAACATGAGGACGGAGACTCTCCCATTGCTCGGGATGTTCGATCATCTGCCGATAGGCCAGGAGTTCCGTATTTCCCGGCGGGCCAAGCACAAATCGCGGAATCTTCGTTTCCTGTGCAAAACCGCCGCATGTGAACTGAATCACCATCACGCAGGATAGACAAGCCAATAAACCAGGAAGGCGTGGTTTCATCATGTCGTCTTTCTCCTGAAAAAAAAGTTGGGGTTGTGAACCTTGCCCCGCGTACCGGTTCAGCGCAATGGCAAATCCGCGAGTTTTTTGTAAACCGGGCCGGAAGGCGTCAGGTTGCTGGAAAAAAGAACCGTTTCGGTGACGCGGCATTTGCCGAACAATTCCGACTGTTTTGCCACGAGCAGTGCGGTCATGTCGGCCACCTTGTGTTTCGCGCGGCCGATGGTCAGGTGCGGCGAAAACGGCCGCGTTTCTTTCGGAAAGCCGTGTTGTGCCAACACACCGTCGATTATCGATACAATTCGTGTCAATGGTTCCGCACCGTCACGGCAACCAACCCAAAGGGTACGCGGTGCTTTTGCATTCGGGAACGCTCCGCAACCGAAAAACTCAAGCTCGAACGGTTCGGCCTGTGCGACGGCTTTCATGATGACATCCGTGATTTTCGGCACCTCGTCCGCCGCAACATCGCCAAGAAATTTCAGCGTGACGTGCAAATTGTGCGTTTCGACCCACTTGACGCCACTGACTTTGTGCCGCAACGAGCGCACCCACCGCTCGATATTCAACCGGACATCCTGTGAAATCTCAACGGCAATGAAGGTGCGGACAGGGGACATGGTTCACCAGGTTTCTGTTTCGTTTTGTGGTTCCAATAGAACGTTTTGGGCGTGAATGTAAAGGATAAACGGGATGATGACACTGCCAAGCGGGAGGATAAACCACCATACGGTTGGCGTTCGATCACCGGCACAAAACATCGCGGTGGAAAAAATCAGATAAACAATCGCCATGACACGCGAGTTGCCCAGCGCACGGGACAATCGATAGACAACGATCATCAGTGGAATGAGGAGAATCGACGCCGCGTTAACGCAAATACCGTTCAATCGGGTCATCATCTTCATGGACTTGTCAAGACCTAACGATTCCGATGAATAAAACAATCCGATGGCGATATAACTCAGAATGGTCAAACAGACAATGGCAAGTGTCAACCCAATCATCCCATTCCGCAACCGTCTGATGCGTTGAAGGTTCGGCTCGTCAGGAGAGACGGGATCATCCGTCACCAGTGTTGCAGAATACGGGTTTCCGTCATCCTGATAATCTTCATAAAGGACTTCGAAATATGCAGTTTTCATGCTTATTCTTGATTTGACCAACAGTATTTTTTGGTTTGCATTCCGAAAATTCTACCTTTGTCCATCACTTACGTTCGGGGTTGCCATTGGGAAGCCACAACGTTAGGTTTGGTCGGGTGCTACCGTTCCCGTCGTCTCAATTGCGGGATCATGCCGCGGGTTTGCAGGGTCAGGGCGCAGAGGATCGGCACTTCGACCCAGAAGGGGCGGATGTCGTCCGGGCGGAAGCCGAGAGCACCGGTTTCCGGGTTGATCGACGGGGCGACGCCTGTGGCACTGACCGGGATGTAGATCACGTTGCGCGTCAATTGCTCGGCACTGCCGACAAACTCCGGCACCATGTCGGCCAGCAGTTTCCGGCATTTGCCCGACATTTGCAACACCGCCGGCATGTCGAGTGCGCAGTACGAATCGTCAATACCAACCGGCCGCCAGGGGGAATCAAACTTGACGTCGCCGAGCAGATGCGACCAGGCGTCCGCCTTCGTGATGACGACGAACAGCGGCGGCGAACTTTCCTGTAAGTCGCTGGACAATCCCAGGTGCGTGCGGACTCGGTGGGTCATTTCGGACAGGATCAGTTCCTGCCGAACCTGCGAGCGGCGGATCGGGCGTCCGTGTGAGCCGTCGAGCATCTGCGGGTCATTCGTCTTGCCACGACAGGCTTTGCGAAATCGCGGGTCCTGCGTTGGGTCGTACAAAAAGAGAATTGCCCGCGAACGCGAAAGATGTTGCGTCAGCGGCAGGAGTGCCTTGTCTTCGCCCGGAAGATAACTTTCGCCCGCGTTGTCGTAGAGGCATAATATCTGTTGCAACTGCTCGCGGTATCGGTAGTGTGAGTGAACCCGTGTCGGCATCAGCGAAAACAGGAAAGGTTGCGGGTACGTGATTTCCTGCCCGTTGATGACGACTGTGTTGTTCGTTTCGCTGTAAACCTCGGTTTTTTCGATGGCCACGATGCGGTTTTCGCCTGTCTCGAAAAACTGCCGTGACTCGTACTCATGCAGGCGGTGATTCATTTCGGGCAACGTGTCCGAAATGTTGTATTGGAAATGCTTCGGCAGCGTCTTGCGGAGCAGCCACGACATCGACGCCAGGTAATACGACTTGCCCGCCGCCGGTGCCCCGACAATCGAAAGGAAGAACAGCGGCATCTCGAACAGTGTTCGCGGCACGATCAGGTGGCAATGAGGGCAGGCCATCTTCGTGCAGGGGAAACCCTCGGCATCAATCGCGTTGGCTTTGATGTCAAACCGGTGCGGCAAAAAACGCTGTTGGGTCAGTTCGCCGAGCCGACTGTCGCCCAACAGGTCGGGCGACTCCGAAATCCAAAGCACCTGATCCGGCGTAAAAACATGCCAGCAGTGCGGACAAATGATTTGCGTTCGCAATTGTGCCGTTTTGGTTTTGGACATAGCGACTGTTATTTCAGCGACTCACCGAACTCATCAAGCGATTTGCAGTCAAACGCGAAATCGGCGAGTTTTTCGAGGCGTTGCAGATCGGTGATGGCGTGAATCCGCTCCTCAAACGATTCGGGAACCGATTGGAAACGTTTCGCCAAGGTACGAAAGACGGATTCCGCATGGCCTTGG
>WRMR01000516.1 GCA_009776995.1 Planctomycetaceae bacterium
GAAATCGCGGCCGTTGAAGGTACGCCAATGGACTTCCGCACACCGGCCGCCATTGGTGCTCGCATTGGCGAGGTGGGTGCCAACCCGACCGGTTACGATCACTGCTGGGTCTTGAACAAGGGCGACACGCCGGACGGCATGACGCTCTGCGCGAAAGCTGTTGACCCGACGAGCAGCCGCACGATGGAAGTCTGGACGACGGAGCCGGGCGTCCAGTTCTATACGGGCAATTTCATGGATGGCAATCTCACGTCCGGCGACGTGACCTACGTGAAGAACACGGCGTATTGCCTTGAAACACAGCATTATCCCAACTCGCCGAACCAGCCGGATTTCCCGAACACAATCCTCCGCCCCGGCGATACCTACCACACGACCACCGTGTTCAAATTCGGTGTGCAGGAGTAAATGCCAACAGATTACCCCGGGGCTTCAAATTTCTGGGGTTTGTCACTGTCGTCCAAGTGGAGCTTCCCATGAAAAATCGCGTTTTCTTTTGTCCGCTTGTTTTGGCGGTAATGCTGTTCTCAGGCGTTGCGTTCCCGTTATGTGCAGAAGAAACGACGGAGCATGTCATCGCATTTCCTGAGATTCGCTGGAACATTCCCGAAACGATCACGCTCACAGTAGTCGATGAAGCGGACAAACCGCTTGCTGAGATGCAAGCGTCGTTTTCGATGACCGACATGCCGAAGGAAAACGCTGACCTTCTCGTGAATCCACCTGACCGGTTTGAAATATCCGACCTTGTGACTGACACAAATGGAAAAATCGTAATCGAAATTCCCCTGGAAAAACGGAAAAACCCGCCGCTCAATATGGACTTGTCCGTTCCCGGCAAAGGGCTCCTGATGCCGGAAAGCGTCGGTTGGAGCATGAGAGTCGCGGACGATTCCGGGTTGGTTACCGTGCCCGACGAAGTGAAAATCACCATGAAGGAAGGCAAAATGTTCCGCCTCAATGTAGTGGACGAGGACGGAAATCCCGTCGCCGGGGCAAAGATCGGTTACGGTTCATTCTTTTTTCCATTTCGCGATCAAGACTGGCCCCAATCTTTTACGTTGACGGACGAAAACGGCGTTTCTACCCGGGGACCGGTTCCGAAGGATTTCAACGAACGCCGTCTTCTTTACGACCGCAAAATTTACCATTCCGATTTTGTTCGCTGGCCGATCGGCAGGGAAAGCCCCGGAACAACATCCCGGTTTTCTGAAAAAGTCATTGATGAATATACCGTCATGCTCAAACGTGGCCGGACCATCATCGGAATCATACGTGATGCGGAAGGACAGCCTGTGGCCGGGGCCGATCTGTTCGTTGGCGGGCAGGATGACGGTGCAGAGAGAGAGGCCCAAACGGATGAAAACGGCAAGTTCGAAATCAAGGGGCTTTTGGACCTGCCGCTGGTTTTCGTCGTGCGAAAGCCCGACAAAGTGCGTTTCGTGAAAAAAATCACCCCCGATCAATTCGACGAACCTCTGGAAATTACGATGCAACCGGCAAAAACGTTGCGTGTGCAGTTGCTGACCGATGAGGGCAAGCCGTACAATTCACAGTTCGGGCTTGTGCATCCACCAATTGACATGGGGGCACACGAGTACTCCTACAATCTGACTTACGGCTTTCAGTTGAGCGACGGTCGTTGGGAATGGGACGAAGCACCGGATGAAGAAGTGGATTATCGCCTACAAATCGTGAGTTATACGTCACCCAAACCGGGTGAAAGGCGGGTTATTTTCCCATTGGAAAAAGAGGTTTTTTCGTTTCGCCCGCGCGAAGAGCCGTATCAAATCATTTTGAAAACGCGGGAATTTGAACCCGGTGACGACCAACGCAGCGTTTTTCGCGACAGTTGGCAGTTGCCGGAAAAACTGGAAGTCCGCGTTTTGGGCGAAGACGGAAACCCGAAACCCGGTGCGACCGTCACTATGGCATGTCATACCGGTACTGGAACTTGGGCTATTCAAGCACGACCGCAAAAACTCATGCAGAGTTTTACCACCGATGCCGATGGAGTCGTTCGTTTTGATTTCAGCAAAGTACGACAAAGGACGACCGAATTTGACATCCGGGTTTCGGCGGACCATTGCCTGACAACACACTGTTCCTGGAAGTCAAACTCCATGCGGGGGTTCCGGCGTTTCGGACGACCGATTGGCGAGCGGCTCGATATTCTCATTGCGTCCGATCAAAAGACGACCGGCTTTGTGCGCGACGAAGAAGGCAACCCCGTCGAAGGTGCCGAAGTGACGCTGTACCGGATTCAGAATTGCATTTACCTGGGGGAAACGCATCAACCCCTGGACCGGACGGCAACCCTCTTGACCAACGCAAACGGGAAATGGGAATGCGATTTGGTTTTGCCGAAAGACTTTTCGATGAGTCCTCTGACTTATCTCGACCGGAATTATGTGGAAATCAAAAAGGACGGTTATCTCGACAGCAAAACCCCTGTCAGTGCAAACGAACGTTTCGTCACATTGAAACGGACGAAAAAAATCACGGGCAGAGTCGTCGATGAAAACGGTCAACCGCTCAAAGATGTCCAAGTGGCCATGAGTGCCTCTCAAACCGTGCCGCAATATGGTGCCCAAACAGACGGGGACGGTCGTTTTGAAATGGGCGCAAGACCGCTTGACGAATCCCAACCGTTTGGCGAATCCCAGGAGTCAGGAATTCTCGCTTGGCAACCGGGGCGGCAATCGGCCTGGCAATTGCTCGACCTTTCCCGCGATGTGGAAAACGTGGAACTTGTACTCAAGCCCGGTGCGGTGTTGCGTGTGCGTTTTGACAGGGACGAGGACATTCCTTTTCCGAATCTGAGTTTTCACGTCGCACTCAACCGTGAGCCTCGGATCGGGCCGTCTTTTCAAAACTTGAAGCCGGACGAAAACGGCATCATCCTTTTGGAAGGTGTACCTGCCCCGACGCCAGAATTGGAAGTTGCCGTGTTGGTGTATAATGCGGACGACTTGCGGCGATACAGAGCCGAAAAGGATAATTATGTTTTCCAATACGGTGAAGAGGAACTCCGCATCCGGATCATCGATGCGATGACCCTGCCGAAAGATCAGCGGCAATACGGCACCTATGTTTTTTCGGCGGGAGGTTTGTATGGAACGATCACCTACCAGGGTGACC
>WRMR01000517.1 GCA_009776995.1 Planctomycetaceae bacterium
CGAAATTCCACTTCGATAACGAATGATTATATTTTTAGTCAACTTACAGTTTTAGCCTGGACAAGGCACTAGTGGCTAGGAGTTAGGAGCAGAATACTTTGCACTTTGCATTCTGCACTCTGCATTTCCTTCGTGACCTTCTTGGTGAAAAACGCGGAATTTATACCAGCATCTCTGTTTTAAGTACAAAATACTATCCTCGCGGGATCGTGACACCATCCCGACAGGTTCAGTGCGCCATCTTCGCGGGATGGTTGCGCCATCTCGCGAGCTTCAGTGCGCCATCCCGGCAGGTTCAGTGCGCCATCTCCACGGGATACTCGTAGTATCCCCACGGGATCAGTGTTTTACCGACGGTGCCGGTCATTCCGGCCAAAATAACAACAAATCTGACAAAAACCGGAAAAACCGAATCGATGACAGGAAAGATGAACAGAAAAAGGGTAAGCAGAGCGCAGAGAGCAGAATGTTTCAAATCAGAGCCGCGAGAGTGATCGAGCGGAATAACCGCTCCGTTACCGTTGCGGCTCGGATTTGCCGAACAGCTCATTTTGGCGTGAGTCCTTACGTTCCCGGTTGCTGCTCAAGAAATAAGGTTTGGCGGTGTGCTACCGGTATTCTTGAATCGCTTCAAGTGTTTGCCGCAAATCGTCGGGGATTGGCGCGGAGATTTCGAGCAGAGCACCCGTTTCGGGATGCTCAAACGTCAGGCGATGGGCGTGCAATGCCTGGCGTGTCAACAGCGGAGAGCCGCAGGAAGGTTTGCCTTCGATTTCGGCCAATGTGATTTGCGACTGCCTGCCATACAGCATGTCGCACAAGATCGGGTAGCCGATGTGAGCCAGATGCAGGCGAATCTGGTGTGTGCGGCCTGTTTTCGGTAAAACGCGGAACGTCGTGATACCACGAAAGCGTTCGATGACCTCATAAAACGTTTGAGCTGTCTTTGCGTCGGGATCATCTTTGAGAATCGCCATTTTTTCGCGATGTTTCGGGTGATGGCCAATTGGCTGATCGATCATGTCGCGGTCGAGGTTCGGGCTGCCCCACGCAATGGCGAAATACTCCTTGCGAATGCGTTTTTCCTGAAAGAGCGCAGCCAACCTGCCATGCACCATGTCATTTTTGGCAACGAGAATCGCACCGGACGTGTCGCGGTCGAGCCGGTGTACGATACCCGGGCGGCATGGTCCGCGCACGGTGCTGAGTTGCCCACCAAAATGCCAGGCCAGCGCACTGACCAGCGTGCCCGACCAATGACCCCGCGAAGGATGCACGACCATGCCCGCCGGTTTGTTGATCACGATCAGGTCGTTGTCTTCGTAGAGAATGTCGAGTGGAATGTTTTCCGCCTGCGGTGCTTCCCGCAGAATGTTCGGCGGCGTCAGCGTGACCTTTTGTCCCGGCTTGAGACGATACGCCGTTTTTCCACCACAACCATCGACCAGCACCGTACCCAATTGAATGGCCTTGCGAATCATCATCCGACTGTACTTCGGGAAATGATGCACCAGGTACAAGTCCAGCCGCCAGCCCGACTCGTCCGTTTCCACAGTGCGCGTCACAGCTTCGCAAGAAAAGACATCCGCTGGCTCAAGCGGCAGTTCGCCAGGATCGTCATCGGGAAGATCAAAGTCAGTCAAGAGTTGTTTTCCGCAGAGGGTGCAAAGGAAAATCAAAACAGAATACTTTGCGGCCTTTGTGCCCTCTGGTATTGCTTTGATGGCGTATTCGATCACAGTAAACAGTGTATTTCACCAAAAGGATTATGTCAAGGTGTATCAACCAAACAGGGGGGCAGGGCAAATGATAAGCGCACGATCAACCTGAATGTCGAATTTCCTCGTTTTGCCATCCACGACAAACGAAAGGCCGGACGTGTCTTGATTGGCGTACTTCGGATCAATCAAAGGGGTAATGGCATGGCGCATACCCAGTCCACCTGTTCCGCCAGCTCCTCGTGCGTAAGGCACGAGCTCGCCGAGTTCGGCTCCACCCAGATAAACTTTGTACGTCCCGGGAGGCAAACTATCTTTGAGTTTGTCTGTTCCCACCCGAAAAGTTCCATCTGGCTTGATTGCTCTCCGGGCAATCAGCGTCTCGGGCTGAAAATAAACAACTCCTTGAGGCAACGGCGCACCATCATCGGAATATTCACCGCTTGGGCAATTTTTTATTGGAGTTGCCGGAAGGCTTCTGCACAAGCCCGGTAATTATCCGGCGACATGCCCATGCAACCGTATTCTTCGATGTACCCGATAAACCCACCGTTTTCGCCGGCCAGGCGGTTGTAAAGCCGCCTGGCTTCGGCGTAAATCTCTTCCGTTGTGCCGGAAATCGAAACCGTCTGGTAGCTGATCGGCATCAGGAAACACTGCTTGCCGCGAAGTCGTTGGCCGATTCCATCAATATCGACGACATTCGGCTGGGAAATGTTGAGGACGTCAGTCCCGATTTCATGGAAGTCATCGACGATTTCGGTGAAATTTCCGCAACAGTGATACCAGACATGCAGTCCTTCACGGTGCGCATGGTCGAATTGCCGTTTGTAATACGGCTTGAACAGTTCCCGCCAGAGTTTTGGGGAAATCATCAACCCGGTTTGCGTGGCCCAGTCATCGACGAAGTGAATGCCGTGAAACCCATGCTGTGCGGCCAGCGTTGTCAGTTCCATCTCAAAATCGACGATCATGTCCATCAGTTGCGTGAAACGTCCGCGTTCGACCATGAAGTCGATCATGCTGTTTTCAAACCCGCGCAACAGCGTATAGACGGTAAACCCGCTCAAATCCAGCGACGCCAGCAAATAGCGGTCATCGGCCTCTTTCAGAAACTCCGGTAACCGCTGCATTCGCCGTTGTGCATTGATCGGCGGTTTCGCGAAGTTGGCAAACGTTTCCCAGTCGGGCAGAAACGGTGAGATCGGATGCCCCATCGTGCCGTCGTCCAGCGATTCGAGGTGATAGCCCCACTCGTTATCGCCGGTTTCTTCGTCCCGGTTGAGGGAAAGGTGATAAACCATGACATCGCCGTCCGTCTGGTCACAGTTGACGAACCAGAGCGGCACCCGGGACGGATAGTTGAATGCAATAGCCTGTTCAACAATTTCTCGGCGTGATGGCATGGTGAGATACCTTTC
>WRMR01000518.1 GCA_009776995.1 Planctomycetaceae bacterium
ATGCGCCGGTCGATCTCGTTTGAGGTCTCAGGCACACAAACAAAAATCACCAGTTCGCTGATGACGCGCGGCGGCTGGTCGGCGAGCGGGATGCCGCCCCGCAATTACGGCGGCTTGATCGGTGTGACGAACGACGGCGTCGAAGGAGTCGATATTGACACCGCCGTCTCGACGTTTTCCGAAACGGTTTACTTTCACCCGGTCATGCTGACATCGGGGTACATCGGCTTCCTGACCCGTTCTTACGGTTGCGTCAATGTCTCGCCGTTCAAAGGTTTCGACACCGGCGAGGCGCGGTTTCTCGGCGCGACCGGTTCCTATCGGCAAGGCGACCGGGGTGTTGAAATGAGTTTCAAATTCGCCGTGTCACCGAACGCCTGGAACATCCGGGTCGGCAATATCATCGTACCCTTCAAGTATGGTTGGGATTATCTCTGGGTACGCTGGGCGGACATGGAAATCGACGGCGTGACCGTCAAAGTTCCCATCGAAGCCTACGTCGAAAAGGTTTACAACGGAATGAATTTCTACAACCTCGGAGTTTAGCGAGGCTTCAGGCGTCAGGCTTCGGGCTTCAGGATTTCAGTTCAACCATTTTCTTTAACGAGTGTCCATTGGCTTTTCCCGAAGCCTGAACCCTGGAGTCCGAAGCCCATGAACAATCCTTTTCAACATGTTCGCAGTGGCGAGCCGCTCCAGATTCCAGCGGTGGCATACAACGCGATGCTCGACGCGGCGCAGGCACACCGCAATCGTCGTATCAATCATGCGCCGCATGGCAGCGGGTTCGGTTCACTCTTCGTTCATGTCGTCAACAAGAGCGGCACCTTCCTGCGAAAATTCGATGTGGTCGGCCTCGACGGTGCCGCCGAAACGCGGAATCTCAATGAGTTCAAAAACCGTATCGTCTTTCGCGGCGTCGTTCCGCAGAAACGGCACAAGGGTAAGTTTGCCATCTTGCAGGAGGACGCCTCACCCAACATGGTGGTCCGGGCTTGTGTCTATGGTGTCACGCAAGCAAAGGTCAGGGTGGAATCAAGTGACGATGAACCGACATTCTGCGACATTGCGGAAGGCGTGACGGATCATCTCGTTTCCGGCAGTGGTGCCGAAGTGCTGTGGAGCGATATGACATCATCGTATCGCTGGAGTCTGATACGCATCGGTGGTGGCGGCAGATCGTCCTTGTTTCCCGTGAAGTTGAACAAGACCGGCGGCGAGCAGGGGGATGACAAAAGCGTTGCGTCATGGACGTATAAAGTCACCGATGCCCTGACCGACGAAGTTCTTGGCGAGAATGTCAACCCAACGGCGTCGCCTCATCAGTGGCGGCGTCCCGGCATTGGTGCCTTACGCGAAGCGTCGTTTGGTTACGCCCATCGTGACAAGGACGACAAACTCGTCCTCGGCTGGATCAATGAGACACTGCAACTGGAGAAATGCGATGGCTAACAAAGGAAGCATCCCCACGGTGAACGGACGCGGCATGGTTCGCGCAAATGGTTCGCTCTCGGTTGTGAACGCGAACGGCAAGTGCCCGAACTGTTGTTGCAAGCCGAAAATTCTTGCCACTTACACAACAGTCAATTACGGGACATGGGACTTGACGCCATATCAGGGCGAGAACCAAGCCCCGCCGGGCAGTTCATGGCGATTGCGGGAAACAGGGGCGGGACTCATTTACGGTTCGGGCATCGTTGACCAAAACGGCAGGCTTGTCGGCTTGCCGGACTCGTTCAAGTCGAGTTATTCGTATGCCGGTTACATGCAAATTGAAATCGGCTGCCCCCAGGAAAACGGCACGATCAAGTGGCCATAACGAGGTAATGATATGAATACACACATGCCTTTTTTAACGTACTCCCCAACGGGGGAGCATGTCCTGTTGTTCTGCCAAACCGACGACCTTCATCATTGGAAAATCTTTGTTTCGATCAACGGCGGCGAACCTGCCCGAATTGAAACCGGGCTTGCCGATGAGATGGTCGAATGCTCGCCTGCCGCGTGGCATGATGAGACCGGTTGGCACCTGACGTTCAGCGCAGGCGGCGCGGCGGACAATCCGCTTTATCATCTCTATCGCATGGACGGAGCAGCATGGGACTCACTTTCACACCCCGTCGCGATCCGCCCCACAAAAACGGGATTTGTGTATCTTGACCGGCTTGCAGTTGGCGAAATTCAGGACGTTGTCCACGTCCATGACCCTGAAGGCGATCAGACCATTGAACTGCCGGGGGCGTACATTTACCGTGTCAGCTATCGCGCCGATCAAACCGACACACTCATTGTCACCGGCCAGTGGATCAACGAAACCGAGGTCTTTTCCATTGAATACGATCTGGCGACGGGCGAACAACGTCTCATTGAATGCGACGGCCAACCCGCCTACAAGCCGACGATCTTTGGCAATGAAGTTCTCTACGCGGAACGTATCGGCGAACATTTTGAACAGCGTCAAATACGGAAGGCGGAACATTTTCATGGCAAACCATGTCGCCTTGCGTTTCGACGTCCTGATGATGATATGGCGGCGCATCGCAACAGGACGGGCAGGTGTCGGTGTAGCGATCCCAAACACAAAGCAAGGGACATGTCCCGCCCGTCCTGCATTGCATGCGTCGAAAAGCACATCGGCGCGGCGATGGTCATGCTTTCGGAAATCCACAACGGGTATTCTTATCGCTTGCAACTCATCGGTCATTTACACGAAGCCGAGGACGAGTCGCAACAGTGGCCGCAGTTGCATGATTTGATACGGCAAGCAAGGAAAGCGTATCAGCAACAAGATGCCATGCCGGACTGGGAACTGCTGGCACGAACGATGGCGGAGGTTAATGTCCATGCTCGTGAATAATGTCCTCGTTCGTCCGCAGGGACTCAATCAAGTCGTGGTTTCATGGACAAGCGAGAATGAAAGCGCGGCCTCGTGGGTTTTCATCAACGGGCAATTCGCATTCGGCCCCTTCATGGCGGAAGCGAAGGAACGCAGTGTCGAACTCACGATTCCGCAAAATGTCACCTGCAAGATTGATGTTCATGATTTTTTCGACAGCGACGAAGCTCCCGCCTCGATTGAACAGGCACCGTTGGTCAAACCAACGATTGCATGGAACAAGGTTGACGCGGCCACATTC
>WRMR01000519.1 GCA_009776995.1 Planctomycetaceae bacterium
AGAGGGGACAAACGACGTTTCATCGGGGCGGTCGCCGGGGCCGTTGTTCAGGACGACGCCATAAAGTTTGCCCATGTCAACGGAATGTACGTGATTGTTCAATCCGGCGAAGCCGTGGAAATCGTGCCCGTGCCGCAAGGATTCCAGGCAAAAGAATGGTGAACCTTCGGCAAAGGAAAACATAACAGCGGCGGCCACGGATGATTGCGCTGGTGGCACATGTGACCGCCCCACCACTCTGCGCTTAAGCCAACGGTTTGAACACCAAGCCGCTGGCCAGTTTCGGGTAGAAGTACGTGCTTTTGGGCGGCATGCGTTCGCCCATGAGACTCAGTGTGCGGATGTGTTCGACTGTGGCGGGCATGACCAGCGCGGCGAGCGGGTATTGGCCGGTTTTGAGTTCAGTGACCACTTCCTCAACCAAATGCACGTATTTCGGCTTTTCCATGTCGGTCAGGCCGAGGATCGTATCGACAAGTAACCGGTGTAGGATGCTCACACCGAGTTCGCGCCATTCGGGCTGGTGATCCCCGGCGGCTTCATCCATTTTCCGCTTGCCGACTTCGGTCAGTGTGGCAACCACCCAAGTTTGATCCTTCGCCGTGTAGAGAGCGATCATGTTCTGGCGTTGCCGCTCGGAGATTGGCAACCCACCTTGAATCCGTGTCCAAGCCTGTTCTGCGGCTTCAGGTGTTTTGCCTATTTGTTCCACATGAAACATTTTGCCCAGTTTGCCTGTCAGGTCATCGACCGTCCATTCCGGCACGCCGGGGAACAGCCGATGCGTCGGTAGCACGATCAAACCGGGGTCGTCCATCGCAACGCACATCATCAGAACGTAGTTCGCCGGATGGTCAGGGGGCAATTGACCGGTTTCGCTCATTTCGGCCACCTGTTGCCGGTAATTGCACGCGGTTTCGTAACGGTGATGCCCGTCGGCAATGAAAACCGGCAGCGTTTTCATGCGGTTTTGCACATCGGCAATGACCGCCTTGTCCGTGACGACCCAAACGCGGTTCAGCACGCCGAGATGATCGGTGCCTTCGATGGGCGTCAGGTTTTCGATAGCGGCGTCAAGCACTTTTTGGATGTCGCCGCTGTCGTCCGGGTACAGGCCGAACATCTGGCTGAAATTCGTCTTGCAGGTCGTGGTCAGCATGAGCCGGTCGGCCTTCGGGCCGCTGAGCGTCTGCTCGTGCGGAAAAACCAGCCCCTGGCCGAACGGGTCGGCCTTGACGCCGCACATGAACCCCTTGCGGCAGTAATCCTGCCCGGCAACGTTGTAAATCTGGTGGTAAACGTACAGGGCAGGTTCGGCGTCCTGCGTGAGTGTGCCGTCGGCTTTCCAGTCGGCGAGCGTTTTGGCCGACCGGGTGTAGCGGTTGTTGTCAGTGTCATCGCCCGGCAGAATGCGGTCGAGGATCAAACGAATCACGTTGTTCGGATGTTGCGCGTACAGCGCGTCCTGCAACTCCGGCCCGATCACGTCATACGGCGGGGCGATCACGTCCGTCAGTTGGCCAACTTTGTCAAGATTGTAACGAAAACCGGCAAACGGCACAATGTCTGGCATGGGAGGGACTCCAATCATGGGAAAGAACGGTCATGGCAGGCGGCGGTCACACCATGACCGCCCTGCCGGGAATCAGAGAAAAACGACGCTCTATTATACCGCCCATTGATTTGTTGTCCACAAAGGACGTGAAAAGTCAGGCAACTGATTTGCGTCACTGCACAGCATTCAGGGACTGTCTCTTCACTTCGCCCCACCAGGCGTCAAAATTGCGGATCACCCGACGGTTGTTCCGAACTCCATCTGATGTAATCGCCATACGTTTGAAACCGGTCCCGATTGGCTTCAAACTCATCCCGCATTTTTTTCTGAACTTCCCGCTTGACGGCGATGCAGTCGATTCTTTCCGTCATAACATATCTCCCGGTCTTCTGATATCCAAGTGTTATACTGTCGCCAATGGAAATTTCCGGTTTGCGCGTCCGTTGACCCTTTGGAAAAACGGACTCCCGTGTCACATTGTCAGGTGTTTTCAACCGGCTTCGGTATATGTATGGCCGTTGGCACTGCGTGTTCTTCGTTCCCGGACACCATCCACAGAATCAGGTTGGCGGGTACGCCCCGGGCAGTTTCCGCTCCTACCCCACCCATTCGAGGGCAACATTGGCTTCGGAAGCGACTTGGAACAGGTGATCGCGGCATTTCAGGTATTCGGCGTGATCGTTCATGTGTTCGATCATCAGCGGCACGTCGTTGGGTAGCGTTGCCAGACGGTTGAGCAACGTCACGTAATCAAGCACGCCTTCACCGATGACGCATTCGACGAAATGAATATTCATCTCCCGTTGCCAGCGCAAATCCTTCGCATGGGCACTGACAATCCACTGTCCGAGCAGATCGATCGTTTCGTTGATGAGACGCGTATTGTTCCAGAACTTGTCGGGCGAGTTAATCATGTTGCACACGTCGAGATGGACTCCAAAGCCCTTGCGGTCGATTGCCCGAAGCAGCCGCAGATAACTTTCCGCCGTATCGGGAATGGCCCAACCCACCATTTCGTAAGCGAACACGGTTCGCTTCGGTTGAACCGCGTCGATGATCTTCCTCGCATTCTCAACGGCAATATCGAAAAACTCGTCACTGACGTTTTTCGGGTTCGGCCCGAACCACGATTCGCTGTCAAACGAACCGGCAATGTCAACGCAGCATTTGGCATTCAACTCGTCGGCCAGGGCAAGCCCTTCGGTGACAAATTCGAGATTCGCCTTCCGTTTTTCGGGATCAGCGTCCATCATGTTGACCCAGCGGCCGACTTCCGCGATTACCAGATCGTGCTGTTCCGCCGCCTCGCGAAACGCCTTGATACGATCCTTGTCATTGAGCGGAACATTGGGCGCATACACGGCGCGATACCGTTGTTCACGGGCATTTCTTGCCCAGGCATCCGGGTCGCTTTCCGAAAAGTATGTCGGTGCTCCGATACGTACAGGTTTTTTCGGTCCCGTGACCGGTTCCGGCACATCGGCACACGACACATGGATATTGGGAAAGGCAACCAAGCCCGTTGCAAGGGCTGCCGCTGACGTTTTAAGAAAATTTCTGCGATGGGACATGGGAGT
>WRMR01000520.1 GCA_009776995.1 Planctomycetaceae bacterium
TGAAAATTGACCTGCATTTTGCGGCACGAAACACCAGAAAACGCAAAATCCATGATTACGCATCAAGCCAGCGCATAAGATCATCGCAGAGCATTACGACTTTGGCATTTTCATGGAGGCAGAATCACTCGCGCAAGACATTCAAGATTGGCAGATGTTGTTGCCCTTCGAGAAACGAGAGTTGGATGTTGACCTTTCGGCCTGCTTTACCAGCCATCATAACTCGTGGTGCAGCACAAGGGCTGGAATGTTTGAGGCCAATGCGTGGTTCAATGCGTGGCAAGGTATTGGCGGCTCGCTTTTTGAAAAACACTTCGTCAGGTGTGCGACCTTTCAACGACATGTGCGGTCGATGCGAATTGTACCACGTTGCCCAGAGTGAAAGTTCATGTTCAAATTCACTTTGGTTTGTCGGTACGATGATGCGACGCACACATTCATCCTTCATCGAGCGATGAAAACGTTCGACGCGGGCAATTGAGCCATGTTCGCCCAGTTTGCCGAATCGGATTTTGATGCCTTTCGATTGACTCCAATTGCGAAACTTTTTGCAGTCGAACTGCTTCCCACGATCAAGGACAAAATACTTGGGAGCAACACCATTACCGGAACAAATCCGCTTCATGGCAGTGACCACTTCGTTTGCGGTTGGGTTTTTCGGAAAGACCGCGAAGCCCATGTACCGCCGTGAAAAGTGGTCGATGACATTGAGAACGTGGTGGCAATAAGGATTCTCCTGCGGCATGGCATCCGGTGGGACGGGCAACCAGAATCCGTGATCCGTCGGGACGAGAGTAATGTCGGCACACCAAAGATGGTTTGGATCATTGGACTTGAGAATGCGCGGTTTTGGTTCAACAGGTTCAGCCGTGGCGACGGGTGGCTCGTAGATAATGCGCCGCACGGTACTTGCCGAAATGTGCAACCCGACACGAGCCAAAATGTCCGTGGTTTTGTGTCGTCCCAAAAGCGGGCAGTACATTTTGAGTTGCTGGATGACATAGCGAAGATGGTGTAGGCCGGGGGATTTCACCCCGACCCCAACCCCAAGCCGGACAGGCAAGTTTCCAAGCATCCGGCTTTCCAATCGATTCTAAACTTCTTGTTCCGAACGGGTTTTCTGCCTGTGACAGTACAGACACAATGTCTGCATGTTGTTAAGCGTATTCGCCTGTTCAAAACTGGCAAATTGATGCACGGGTTTGATATGATCGGCATGCGATGTCTCCGAGACCACCAGACTGCCGCACCCGCGACATTGATAGCCGTCTCGTTTGAGTGCCGCCTGTTTCAAGTCCATACGCAGGTCATACGTACTCGTCGGAAAGAGAGGCAAACTCGCTTTTCGGTTCTCTTTGTGTGCCTTCGATTGTTCCCAAAGCCTTCTTTGAACTTCTTCCACATTCATTTGGAACCCTCCAAATTAAGTTGAACTTTTCTGTTATTCAATTCAAATCGATCTGCCTCCCTTTGCCATGTGGACGGCTTTCCCGTCCTCGGACTACTACGAAGGCTCTGCCACCGGATCGCCTCATCGGTATGGATTCTCCTGACCTTGGTTATATGGTCGGGTTATCCGTGCCTATACCGTGTTGCCTCATCGTATGATACGATTTGGTTTTCCCTACTCAATCTGGCTTCCCTGGTTCCCTTGATAACACTCTGACGTTTTCACTTAGACTCCACCTTGCTGCGATACCCATACAGCGGTCTGCTGCTCCCTTAAACCTCGTCTGCTAATTGGTCTCGCGACGAACACGAAGCGATTATTCGCTTCTCGGATTCTTGACTGGCTACCAAAGCCAGAATCGGATAAGCCATCACCTATCTTGGGTGATAAACTCCAAGCGGTTCCAGTATTAGCGGTGATGGGGACTACCTTTCCCGAAGGTATTACGGTGGTTCCTTTGAATAGTCGTATGAAAACTCTGCCTGGCAGGGACACAGCAGTAAATTGTCTTTGACTGCTGCTTTGCATTACGCTTGGGCTTTGTGGAACTCTTCCCATTCCCCGCTTTGTCGAACAAACTGTCTTGTCATCGCCTTTTAGCACAAATCAGCGAGCCGTATGTTCTAGGCACAGTGGTCGAACCAAACGACCACGGTTATACTTGTTGATGAATTACTGGATTCACATTGTAATAAATTGGTATTCTATTGTAATGCGATTCTCTCTTTGTTCTTCATCTCCGAAAACATTATTATCAAGGCGTCAATGCACACTTGGTATATGTACATTTACTTCAGGCATACGTAGTCGGGATAACGGGTGGTTTTGACAGGCAACTGCACAACCCCATTATTGTACTCGACTCCCCGCAGCCAACGCCGGACAGATTGTACGGTGACTTGAAACCGCATGGCAAGTTGCGCATTGTTGAGGCCGCGCATCGTTTTGATGAGTAGAATTTCAAATCGTTCGGTCGGCAAATACTCTGGACGCTTTTTGGGAGCGAGGCGGTTGAATCGTGCGTCTTTGACGGTCAGTTCGCGATCTCACATTTGAGCCGGTCGTTGTCAGCACGGAGTCGCAGACCTTCGCACTCTGGTCCGTCCGGCCAATTTCTTGCGTTGAGTATTGCCAACCGTGCCAGCGTGGTGACGTGCAACAAGGCCATCAAAACCAGTTCGCTCCAGCCTTGCAGCAACGGGATTTTTGGAAGTGGTTTTAGCTCCAGTTCGGGTTCAAATTCGATCATGGTTTGCCTCGTGAAATGAAATGCTTGTGACCATTTTACTCGAAAAGTGATTAGAAGTGGGTTTTGGTGCAAAGCCGAACTAAATTCAAAAATACCACTTGAAAATCCTGTTGCATGGAATAAAATAAAGGTAGCCCAGTGGGAGTACAAAATGAGCAAGACGCAGCAGGACAGTGCCCAACAGCCGTTTGAACAGAAATCACTCGGCAATTTCATCGACGTTTTTGTGAAGCGGATGTTCAGTCGGTTTGTCGTGTTCGCTGATTTTTTGTTGTTTTATGCTGACCAGCACTTTGTCAATGCCATCGACCTGTCGAAGATCGAACCGGCTCCAACGCATTATATTGGTCAAGAGGGTGACGAGCGTATCGTCGATTTGGTGTTCCAGTGTCCGTTAAAAGACGGTCGGGACACCT
>WRMR01000521.1 GCA_009776995.1 Planctomycetaceae bacterium
CCCCCCGCCGGTCTGACGGTCATCTTCCTTCGGTTGTCAAAGCAGTGCAATCGGTTCTGAAGTCCGGGACGAAGATTTATCTTTGCAGTCGCTCTGAAACTTACACGCACCGGATACGCCAAATCCGTATCGCTTCCACCGGTGAGTTCTTGCGGGTGAAAACGGCTTACGGCTGTCCGTGCCGTATTCGTCATGCTTGAATGTCAGAAAAAGCAACATCATCGTGTGCAATTTACCGGGGGCTTTGAAGCCCGTTTGTTACGTGACTGGCACATTGATCTGCTTTTGAAAGTGAAGCCGGAACAGATGTTTTTCGCTTATGACACCAACGATGATTTCGAACCGTTGACAGAGGCGTCGCGCAAGTTGCGGAGTGCGGGATTTATCCGTTGTTCTTTCATCAGAGACTGGCGCGTCGCAAGGAAAAGGAAACGGTACGTGCGGGGCGGCGGGTTCCTTCGCGCAGTGAGGGTGCCGCCCCGCCTTCCGTTTCATCCCCTGCCCTGTCATTCACCCTGCCCGGCATTCTTCCTTTCGTCCAGCCAACCGCCCTGCCCTGCCATGATAACATGGATTCACCTGATGCCGCCCTGCCCTTCGATGATGAAGTTATCGCAATGGACGACCTGATCCTCTTTTCCCCGCTCACTAGCAGGGGGGTCACAATCCCTAAAGAATCCGAAACCAATATCAACGAAAACCCCCACTCCAAAACCCTCGGTGGTTACGACGGCGGCGTTGAAGTCGGATTTAACGGCGAATGGTCGCCCTTAAAATTCAAAACCCTTCTCCAAACGCTCGAATCCGCAAAAACCGCCGCCGAAAATGAATGCTCCGACGAGCGGTTTGTGACACTGGGCGATTCCGCCTTTTCCGTTCACGCGCACGGTGCGAATTGCGGTGCCCATTACAAATTTGTGATGGAGGGCAACGGCGTGAAATTTTACATTCACGCAAACCCCCGGGGTCCGATACAAGCGATTCGCCTGCGTTACGGTTATGAAGCACTGGCCGGTCGTGACCTCTTTGCCGTTCACGCCAATACGCTCGATTGGCTGAAAGAGATTGGTTTTACGGTTCAAAAAGAAACGGTCTCGCGCGTCGATCTCCAGGTCATGCTGCTCCGTTCCATTGCGGAATTGATCGCTCCGATCTTTGAAAACCGGGCTGTCAAGCTGGCACGTGACTCCAAAATTCACATGAAGGGAAATCAGGGCGTCACTTCGTTTACCGCCGGCACCAGGATTCAACTCTGCATCTATGACAAGCGGCGGGAACTCATTGACACCTGCGACGAAGTGAAAATGTCCCTGCTGGTCAACGACTGTCTGGACGGGGAATTTCCCGACGAATTGACGCGTATTGAATTTCGCTTGCGTCGTGACGCTCTCAAGTATTTTGGCATTAACACGATTCAGGATTTGCTGGAACGTGAACACGCATTGGTCGATTACCTGACCTTCGACTGGTTCCGGATTTTGAATGATGAAAAAGACCGGAGCAACTCGGCTTTACAGGAACTTGATCCTGTTTGGCAAGAGGTGCGTGACCTGTTTTTTGAATACTTCCCCGGGCCGGTGGAAAACCGCAAGCCGATCGACCGCAACACGCCGGGGCGTCGTGAAATCAAATGCACGGGGAACAGTCTTATCAAGCAAGCCGTCGGTTGTCTTGCGACGGCCGCCGCGCTTGCCAAAGGCGTGTTTGAAACGGAATGTCAGGCATTGGCTTTCGTAGCCGATGTCGTTGGTGAAAAGGTGAAAACACTTTGTAATCGTGTACGTGAGCGTGTGATCGAATTGGGTATTGTCCGGGGCGTGGAACCTCCCGACGCGATTGACTGGCATCTCGATCCGCGTTATGCCAGTGACTCGGCGGAGGCGGTGATTTATGAGTTTCGCGCCGTGTTCGATGAAGATGTGCAATATGAGCGCGTCCGCAATTTCGCGGTCGCGGGCTGTCCGTTTTGAAAGGTCAACCATGACTGACTTGAGTGAACTGACCGAACTCTGTGTGTTCGGAGTATCGACGGGGTTTCTCCTGTCGTTTTTGATGTGGTTCTTCGGCGTTGTGCCGAGGGCGTTTCGTTTGTTTGTCCGCTAGCATAGGAGAAAAAATCATGCAGGACGCAAAAAAGTGTGTGGGACGTGTTGTTTCAAAGATTCACAAATTCAAGGGGAGTGTCACGGGGTTGCTTGTGATGGCGATAGCGGGTGTGACTTCACTCGCTTCGGCACAGGCACCCGCGCCTGTCAATGTTGCGATTCCCGATATTGATTATCCGGGGATCGCAACGTCAATGCTGTCGGCCTTGACGCCTGCGATTGTTGCGGCGATTGGTCTCGGTCTTTCGATCTGGGGCATTTCGTTTATCTATCGCAAATTCAAGTCGATGGGACGCGGCTAAGAAGTTCAGAGTTCAGAGAGCAGAGTTCAGAGTGTTTTTTTCATGCTCTGCTCTCTGATCACAATGACCGCCCTGCTCTTTTTTCATGGAGGTTTGATATGCGAAAATTAAAATACCTTGCTTTGATGTTGACGTTCTTTCCCGTGATGCCCGATCTGTGTTGTATGCCGGTTTATGCCTCGGACTCGATACAAGTGGAGTGCATCGACCATTACCTTACGGCCATCTTATTTTTTCTCTGTGTTTTGCTTGGCAACCGTCTTTGGAAAGTCTTAATCAACTCGTTTGAAAAAGGGACGATGTAATGCCTCGCACAATCACGCTTGCCGCCCTGGTCTGCCTTGTTTGTGCTTCGCCGGCTTGGAGTCAATCGGGCGCGTCACTGATGCAATTGGTTGAAAGCAATCTGGTGCGCAACACGGGCATGATTTATCTGATCGTCCCGGGGCCGTTGAACGATGAACCCGGCCAGGGCGAATATTATCTCGTGTTTTATGTGGGCGTTGTGAGTCCGTCGCCGGGGATTGCCTCGCACACGCACGGCATGATTACCGTGTCCCGCAACAATGGCATGTTCACCGTCGTTTCCACAATTCCCAGTCGTGATCCGGTGACGGACAATATTACTATGTCAACGCCATTCGCCCCTGACCGGTCTCGCGGCGATGATAACCTGATTTTTTATACCCGACA
>WRMR01000522.1 GCA_009776995.1 Planctomycetaceae bacterium
ACCCGGATTATCCGGTCATCGTTGACGCGGGAGTCGGAGCGGCAAGCGATGTGACGCTGGCAATGGAACTGGGCATTGATGGTGTGCTGCTCAACACGGGCATTGCCCTTGCGCGCGACCCGCTCAAAATGGCACACGCAATGCGATTGGCCTGCGAGTCGGGCCGGTTTTCATATCTCGCCGGGCGCATCCCGAAAAAATTATACGCAACGGCCAGTAGCCCGGTCGAGGGAACCATTGCCCAAGATCGTGAATCATAATCTCATGGAACCGCATCCGGCACAATGGTGGCATTCGGAATCGACTGATGATGAGAGTACGTTCCCATTGCAGGACAAGGCGGTTGTTTGTGAGCTTTGTCCTCGGCAATGCCACATCGCCGAAGGTCATACCGGCTACTGTTTTGCTCGCCAAAATCACAACGGGCGGCTTGTGTCCGCCGTTTATGGCCGTTCGACCGGTTTTTGCATTGACCCGATTGAGAAAAAACCGCTTTACCACTTCCTGCCGGGTACGCCGACGCTTTCCTTTGGGACCATCGGCTGCAATCTCGGCTGCCGCCATTGCCAGAACTGGCAGACAAGCCGATGCCGTCAGTTGGACGTATTGACGGAACAGGCATCACCGGACATGATTGCCTCAGCCGCGCGGCAACTCGCTTGCCCAAGCGTCTCGCTGACCTACAACGAGCCGGTCGTTTGGTCTGAATACGCCGTGGATACGGCTCGCGCTTGCTGGCAACAAGGCGTCAAAACGGTGGCCGTCACAAACGGTTATCTCCGGCCGGAACCGGCGAAATGGTTTTTTGAATCGATTGATGCGGCAAATGTTGACTTGAAATCGTTCCGCGATTCGTTTTACCGGGACATCGCCGGCGGGATGTTGCAACCTGTCCTCGACACGCTGGTTTACCTTGTCAGAGAAACCGGCGTCTGGCTCGAAATCACGAACCTCGTCATTCCGGGCGAAAACGACTCGCCCGATGATCTGAAAAACTTATGCGACTGGATCGTCACGGAACTGGGCGATCACGTCCCATTGCATTTGTCGGCCTTTCATCCGGCGCACCAACTGTTGCATCGTCCGCCGACCGACGCCGAAACAGTGTTTCATGCCCGCGAAACCGCCCAATCCTGCGGCCTGCGACATGTGTATCCCGGTAATCTCACATCGGTAAGACGCCAGGCCACCTGTTGCGGACGGTGTGGCATTTCACTGCTTGAGCGTGACGGTTACGGAACGGTTGCGACAGGCGTTTCTTTGCCGACGCAAGAAGGCGGTGACGCTGTTTGTCGGCAGTGTCACGAACGACTTGCCGGTTGGTTTGCCCCCAACGTCGGCACTTGGGGAAATCGCCGCCAGGCCGTACGATTCGGTTGAGCAAATCGTTTCATGGTGTACAATCAATCCACTTTTGAACTTTTGCGTTTGTACCATTTTCGCCTTGAAAAAGCAAAAAACTGACCATTCAAGGTCAGAGCCTTAATCGTAAGATTGCGTCTCTGGTTTGAATTTCTTGACACAAAATAATGTATGAAAATCTACGCCTATACCACGCCTGACATCGCCAAACATGCCGGTTACCTCAAAATTGGGGAAACCCATGGCGGCGTTGCGGAACGCGTCAAGCAACAGGGACATGAACTCAACGTCAAACATGAGGTCGTATGGCACGATGCCGTTATTACGGAACGTGTCGGAATCGACAAAATGATTCACCGCTACTTGAAAGATCAGGGCTTTCCTATTCAGCAATTCGAGGCGACCGGGTACGACACCGAGTGGGTCCGGTGTGACGTTGCCGATCTGAAAAAAGCGTTTGACGCCGTCAAGAAACAGTTGTATTCGGACGAAGTCGCGCGTCAGGCTCTTTGTGACAAGTTTTTTCTTGAAATCCGAAACTGGTACTATTGGACAGTCCGAACGGACGACACCCCCCTTTTCGTAACCGACCCTGAAGCCGCGATCCGGCTCGTCGTCCGGCTGCTGTTTTGTTACTTTTTGCGGGAAAAAGGTCTCGTTCCCAAAGAATTGTTCGACGAGCGTTTTATTCACGAGCATTTCAGGGAAAACGAGGAATACCGCTATTATCATGCCGTGTTGCGCAATCTGTTCTTTCACTGTCTCAATACGCCGATCAAAGAGCGGCGCGAGCTGGAACACAAAAGGCTGATCAAAAACGTCCGCCGCGTCAAGGATCAATTCGATCAAATCCCTTTTATCAACGGCGGACTCTTTAACGAACAGGACGGGGACAAAATTCCCTTCCGCAACGAGTTTTTTTTCGCGGAATTGCAGACGCGGCACATCCCGGCATTGGGGGGGAGTTACAAAGTTGCCGGTATCATTCGGATTTTGTCACAGTATCGCTACAAACTGACGGTGGACGATTTGCTGGACCGGGACTATGCCGAGACCGTTGATCCCGAATTCATCGGCAGGGTGTTTGAATCGCTTTTGGCATGTATTGACGCGGACAGCAGCGAGACACGGCGCAAAGTGACCGGCAGTTTTTATACGCCGCGCGAAGTTGTGGATTACATGGTCAACGAAGCACTGGACGCGTATCTGCAAAATCATGACGACATCCTTGAGTGCAAAATCCTCGACCCGGCGTGCGGCAGCGGCGCGTTTCCCTGCGGAATCATGAATGAAATCATGCGGCGTTTCGATCCGAACAAAACCTTGTCCCCGGAGGAGCGGTACCGCAGAAAGCTGGAAATTTTGCACAAGGTGATTTACGGCGTGGATATTCAGCCGATCGCGGTGCAAATCTCACTGCTTCGCCTGTTTCTTTCGCTCATTCAGGAAATCGTTCCCGACAAACGCCGGGAAAATTACGGCATTAAGCCGCTGCCGAATCTCGAAACAAAGTTCCTATGCGCGGATTCGCTGATCGGTTTGAAGAACGGACGTCAACGCATGTTGGAATTTCCCGCCGTCCGAGAAGCGACGAAACAGTTGCAGGAAACCCGACGCCGGTATTTTATGACAAGCGACGTCCAGGCGAAACAGATTCTTCGTCAGGACGATGAAACCCAGCGCAAAATCCTGGCGATCCTCATGGAGGATTT
>WRMR01000523.1 GCA_009776995.1 Planctomycetaceae bacterium
AGCAGCAATATTGATCACGATTGCCGCAGGATTTATCGGTGGAATTATTACGATGCTCCATTCCATCGCAACCGGACATTGATATGGGGGGATACCATGTCGAACCGCCAGTTCCGCTACCTGCTCGACCCGTTATTTCTTGTGTGCGTCGGGTTATACTCCCTCAACCGGTGGGTCATCAAACCGAATTGCAACGTGTATTTTTTTCATGCCTGGCTCAACGACCTGATTTGCATCCCGTTTTGGGTTCCGATCATGCTGGCCTGCATGAGACTGTTTCGGATGCGGCGGCATGACAACCAGCCGACCATCGCTGAAATCGGCATCCCGCTAATGCTGTGGTCGTGGTGGTTTGAAATTTACCTGCCCAGCCTGGCGACGCTGGAACATCGTCATTACGCCGACCCCTGGGACATCGTCGCCTATTCCGCCGGCGCAATTTTTGCCTGGTTTTTCTGGACACGGAAGACGCGTTTCCTTTGTACCGCTCCGGTATCCAATATGCCCGTCGAAACTTCAACCAGAGATAGACCCCTTCAATAATACGACCGCGCAGTCAAAATTCACCATGAAGAAGTTCAGAGTGCAAAGTGGCAGAGCGGTCACACCATGTCGGGGGAGCGTCCTGAAAGAACGCAATTTCTCTAACCGCCGGATGGTATCGCTCCGAACGTGTGTTTTTTGGATCGGGAATACCATCGTGGAGTCAAATTAGCCACACGGGAAACGAAAGCCTGTTCACTACGATTGCGGCGAACGCCATGGATCGAACAGTGGAGTCTTTTCATTCAACCGCAAAAACCTATGTAAAACTTTCCGGCGAAAGCCTTATGCTTGCATGGCGCACAGAAAAAAAGCCAGCAGACACTCATCCTGGTCTTGATTTTCGCTCATATCATTCTTGGAAAGTACAGTTCCTATTCTCTAGAGAGACAATCCAGTGAAATTGATGGGAATCCATCATCAGGTACGATCATTCTGTTTCGACAATGGTACTGACCTTGCCGGTTTTGTTGTCGAATCGACCGGCGAAAAAGTCGCCAACCAGGTTGTGTCCGAAAAACTTGCGTAGATCGACTTCCAAGACCCAACCGCCCCGTACATCCTTCGTTGCGTTCCGGATTCCAGTGAATGCGGTTCGCCACCCATATCTTGCGCGGCTCGATATCGTTATCAAACGCAAAGTGCAAAAAACACTTTGCGATCTGCGTTTTGCGATTAAAACTCATCCGCCACACTGATCTTCAGTTCATCGGAGTTGCCTTTCAGTTCCGGGGCGTACATGGCCTCGATCTTTGCGGGCAATGCCGAGAATTGGCCGGGCTGTTCGGCTCGCATGCGGTAGCTGACGGCGTGTTTGCCCTGCGAGAGGCGGTACACGAAAAACGTCACGCGATTGTCGCGGTACTCGACATACGCGCCCATGCTGTTGCCGTTGTAGCCGCTGCGCACTTCGACCGGCTCGAAGCCCGCCGGTTTCATGTCTTCGATCAAAAGCGACTCGTAATCGTTCTTGCTGTCGATGATCAGCTCGATTTCGACGAGTTGCCCGCTCTTGACCGTTGCTGGATTTTCAATCGGCGTGCGGTCGTACTTCTCGACCTTTTGCGAAACGACCTGCCCGCGATTGCCAGCCACGAGTTGTTGCGCTGGTGGCAACCCTGCCGTCTTATCGGCAGGCGTCAGGAGCCAGTAGCGGCGGTCGATCTTCACTTCCAAACCCGTCGCGGCGATGTGGTCTTCCAGCGTGAAGTTTTCGAGATACGTATTAAAATACACCGGTCCCGTCCCTTTGCGGCGGAGTTCGATTTCGTGCACGCCGCTTGTTACGTCAAGACCTTCCAGCACGAATGTGTTATCGATGGTCAGCATGTTCTCCGGCGTGACACCCACCGATTTTTTGACCGTGCCGTCGATCAGAATTTCGACCGTCATGTTCGGGCGGTCTTCGCCGGTTGCCCGCAGAAATTCGGCAAAGGCCTCAACGCACAACGCCGTATCCCGCGTCGAATTCCAATACGTCGCGTGCTTCCGGTTGTTGAGCAGCCATTTGACGAGTTGCGGCGCGGTCTCAGATTTCGGATCAATGCGCATGAGCAGTTTGAGATACATCGCCTGTGTTTCAAACTCGCTACCGTACCAGTTCCACCAGGACCAGTTGCCGGTGCGTTGCAAATTTAACCACGCCGTCTGGTTCTCGTCGTCCTGTTCGAGGTATTGTTCGAGCATTCGCAGACACATTTGCGATCTTTCCCGATCAATGTTGCTCATTGCAATCCCGTACATCGCGACGCCATAAAGCGAAAGATTCGTCCGGTCGCGCCAGAGATAATTGCTCATTGTCCCACCGGCAGCATCCATTTCACCTTTCTTGCCTCTGCCGTCGCCGAACAGTACCATAAACACAAACGCATCGGTGTTATCGGCGGATGATTTCCACTCGACCTTTTTACGTTCTTCTTCCGGCAATTCAGAATTCTTAATGAGTTGTACTTGTTTTTCCATATACTTGTCCAACCACTGCATCCCACGTGATATGACTTCTGGATCAACCGCCACGTCATTTGCTTGTGCAATCAAAAGCCCGCGCACAACTTGCGCCGTTGTATGCGGGTACGACCTTTCGCCGTAGCCGCTGAACCAACCCCAGCCGCCGTCGCTGCACTGCATTTCGGTGAGCCGCTTGACGCCTTCGTTGACCATCTTGCGCACTTCGTCCTGACTGTAAACCGGGTTGTGTTCCGGGCGTTTCTTTTGCCACTGCGCGGCGCGCACCGCCGGGTCACCGAGTTCCTGGGCGTTCAGGTTCGCGTGCGACTGTTCGAGTGCGGCCAGGTCAACGCCGCTGTCGATGAGCACTTTTTGCGTGATGACCGTCGGCAGGAAGCGGTTGAGCGTCTGCTCCGTGCAGCCGTAGGGGTAATCGGCCAGGTACGGCAGCGCGTCGATCATCGCCCCGGCCAGCGTCGGCGAGAACCGCACAGTCAGCCGCGACTGTTCCGGGATGCGTTCCTCCGGCACGCGCACGGTGATCTTGCCGCTCGTATTGGCCGGGCGAATCACGCC
>WRMR01000524.1 GCA_009776995.1 Planctomycetaceae bacterium
TGACCGTTAATATTGAGGAGATCCAAATCGGCGATCTCGTTTATTCGTATGATACGGCAACGGGTGAAGTCTCGCAAAAAGCGGTGATTTCAACGAGTGCATTGCGCAGCGACCATATCAACTACTTGACCATTGTTGATGAAGACGGAGTTGAGCAAACGCTTGAAACAACTGATTCGCATCCTTTCTGGGTTGTCACCGACGAACCTGACTTGGAAAGAGCGGCTCGTGAACTCGCTGACGGTTTTTACCGCGAAAACATTGAAGCAGGTCTAAACGGCTTTTGGGTTGGGGCGAAAACCTTGCGTCAAATTCACGTCATGCCGATTTTTCGTTTTCCCAACCGCACATCAAGTTTGCTTGCGGTTTCATTGAGAATGTGCGTTTCGGCGGACAGGGCGTCAAGTTCATCGCGGAATTTTTCGATGCGGCGGATTTCGCGGCGTACTTCGATGAACAGCGAATCGGTGACGAACTCGCGTACCAGTTCATCGACGGTTGCGCGTATCTGTCCGTCCAGCCCGCGACGCAACAGGCACAGGAAAACCGTCAGCAAAATGACGCTGATGACCGTTCCCAACAGGAAGGCCGTCAGATAATATTCGAAGCCGAAGTATTGGACGACGGCAGTGGTCCAGGATTCGTAAAAGAACGCCTTGGCCGGACGGTACAGCACTGCAACAATGAACACGGTCAGGACCACCTCGAACACGATGCGGAGCCATTGCGTGACCGGACGCCGGGCCAGTTTGCCGCAAACTTCATGCACTTTGCCCGACAGTCCCGCGATGAAATAGCGACCGGCGTCGTTGGCCTCGCGGACGATGGTTTCCTTCGAGCAAAGTTCTTCCGGCAGGTTCGCCTGGCTCAAAAAACCCGGCAGACTCAATGCCGACTTCTGCAATTCGATCATGTCCCAACAGACCAGACCGTTGATGTGCGCCAGCGGTCCGCCGTAGTGCATCGACGCGGAAGTATGATCCGGCATGTCGCTGCCGTCGTGTCGTGTTAGTGAAACGCCTCTTCGCGACGGCAACACGATGTCCGCCGCCTTGCCCATCGCCAGTCCCATAACGGAACGGTTGCGGAACGTGGCCAGAAAGCCCGCAATATCGCACAGCATGAGATACAACCGCAAGACAATCGAAAACGGGCTGAACCACCAGCGCGATGAAGTTTCGCTGATGAGTTGCGATTCCCAGAGGCGGCGGTCCTGTCGCAGTTCCTGGCACATTTTTTCGGAAAGTTTTTCGCCCAATGTGCGGCGTTCCGCCTGAACTTCCGCGTCGAGTTTTTCGATGGCCGGCAAGTGTTGCCGCAGATCTTCGCGGCATTGCGAAATGACCATTTCGGCGCGATCAACATAATTGACCTCACGAATGCGAATGGCCGTTTTCTCCGAAAGTTCCGTGGTCAACAGCGAGTACAGCTCGGCAAAGTCGCCCGTGAGCGTTTCGCCGCGTTCCTGTTGCGCGAGTAGGGCCGTCGAATCCACGAAATAGATTTTGCCGGTGTCGTACTTTTTTTCGAGGACGGCGGCCCAGTCGGAACGTATGTCGTCGTCGCGGTCGGCGTGTGTTTGCACAAAAATGAGTCTCGCCCCCGGTGCGGCCAGCGCGAGTTCGTCAAGGACGTCGTGGTCGCGATACTTCTGTTGCGTCGCCGTGACCAACAGCACGTCGCAATAGGGCACGGCGTTGCGCAATTTGGCCAGGTTCGACGCCAGATCGGTTTCATCTTCCGTCGTGTCCGGATCGGGGCAGTCGAGCAACACAAGCCGGTCGAGCGCAGGCGAATCACAAGGGATCACCTGAATTGCGGTGGTGTTGATTCCCCAATCCCCCGGATGCAGACTCGGGCGACAGATGAGTGCAGGTTGATTGGTCGTCGGGCGAACTCTTCCCGATTGCACGACCTTCTTGCCGAGTAAAGCATTGACCAGCGTACTTTTGCCGGTGCCGGTGCCGCCCAACAGGGCAACGATGATCGGCATTCCCAACCGCCGACGCTTGTCCGACATGCGGCGAGTGAAATCATCCGGGCGCCGGCGGCACCGCTGGGCCGGGTCCCAATCCGGTGCCTTGTCCCCCCACTGCGCGAGGCGGTCACCGATGAGTACCGATTGCACCCAGTCGGCGTATTTGGAATCGTTTGTCATTGATATTTGCGACATATTATTATTTGCGGCCCCGGCAAAAGCTGACTATGGCATAAGAGTTTTATCCATTATAACACATTACTCTGCAAAGGACATTGTTGATGAAATAATAAAAATACGCGACACAAATGCCAAAAACTTCCGTATTGGGTGGAGTCAGGTTCGTTCCGCTGACGATCGGGGGGTTGGTACGGAAGTAAGGAATGTGGGTTATCACCACAGCGGAAACCAATTTGACTTTGGAATGATACTATGATAAAATGTTAGTGAAAATTCATTGTCATTCAATGGGGTCGGCGTCAAGTATTCGCTCCGAAAGACGTGTGCGATTTGGCCTTTGAGCAAAACAGCTTTGCCCCTCAGAATCCTTACGCCGTGTCTTTTGTCGATGGGATCAAACGGCTTTTTCGACCGGGAATTGAACCGCAGGAATCCCCACCATGCCAACTTCAAGAATCGTGATTACCTTTGACGGCCGCGGGAGCCGGCAGTACATGCCCGGAGAAACACTGGCCGGAAGTTATCGCTTTGAGTCGATGAGCGGCGAAACCATCCAGGCTGTCGAGGTTTCCGTTCTCTGGTTGACCGAAGGTAAAGGCACCGAAGACTTCGGCATCCATGAACACTGGCGACGTTCGGCCGCAACCGGTGACTGGATCGACCCTCGGCATCCGGGCAGGTTCAGCACGATTCTGCCGCGCAGTCCCCTGACCTATCACGGTGTCATCGTCAAGGTGCATTGGTGCGTTCGTGTCCGGGTTTTCCTCGACAACAACCGCGAAGTGGTCGATGAACTGCCCTTCCTGCTCGGCAATATCCCCGATGTGCGAACCTTGAAGTAGTGGTCAGTGATGAGTTTGGAGGTTAGCCGCGTTACCCGGTGACGTGACGGAAAG
>WRMR01000525.1 GCA_009776995.1 Planctomycetaceae bacterium
CGGTTCCAGTTTCATGCGAGTGTCGTGGACGCCCGTGGCCAATGCAAGCGGGTATGTCGTCAGGTATTCGACCGATGAGACTTTTGCGACCAACATGAACACGGTCTCCGTCGATGAAACGACCGCAGAGGTCACGCTGGACGGACTTCAGGCGAACACGACGTATTACGTCAGCGTCAAGGCCACCGGAACCGGCATCTATCTTGACTCCCCTTTCTCGACCGCGCAATCAGCCACAACGGGAATCGTGTCGAACGGCGACACCGCGACGCATCTGCAAAGCTGGCTGGCCGATCTGCAAGCGGCGAATCAATCTGCGTTCGCGACGTTGCCGGAAATCGAAAATGGAACGCTCTCGCCTGCCGAGCGAAGGCGGCTGATGGGTTCGGGTGTGCGGCGTTACGGCTATATCGACAAGGTGTCGGACACGGCGGCGGACTATCCGCGATTTTGGCCGCTCGCGGACGAAACCGAAACCATGAAAAACATCATCCGCGAGATTGAAGCTCTCCGCAGTCTGCTGGTGTTTTTTGAATCCGGCTCGCGGCTCGTCATGGACAGGCTGCTCACGCTGGGCGATGTGGCCTTTCGTCTGGCGAATGTGTATTATGGGGCGGTGCGCGAGGCGGCACGGCAGCAGTTGGACCCCGATGCCGAGGCGGTGTTTCAGTTGCTGCGGCTGTTCTGGCGACGTGCCCGCAGGCCAAGCGAACAGCCGACGATTCCCGAAGTGGAACGTGACCTTCGCGCGTTGCTTCGCGGAACGAAAGACGGGGAAATCATCGTTCGCAACGAAAGTGACCGCGTTGTCAAAGGCGAAAGAGTCGTTATTGATAACACGCAGAAAGCAACACCACGCGGCGGCGTGAAGGTTATGGAGCGGGAAGAAGTGGAGTAAGCGCAGAGCAAAGTGGGAAAATGCAGAATGCAGAATGCAGAGTGCAGAGTGCAGAATGGGAAAACACAGACTGCTGAGTTGAATGCAGAATGGAAATGCAGAATGAAAAATCCCGAAATCAAAGTGCAGAGTATGGAGCGGAACATTCTGCATTCTGCATTCTGCATTCTGCATTCTGCATTCTGCAATCTGCGTAAAGTTAAAGGTACACGCGTTTTTAACGCTCCACTCCGGTCCCGGTTGCTGTTTGAGTGAAAGACACACTCTTCAAACATGCAACATTGATTCCGGTGACTGCGATTCGTTTCGTTTCCCTCCGCCATTCACAAAATCAGCGATAGCGAGTTGGTAGTGAGAATAAACCGTGTTTGCTGATTCCGCCGTTGAAAACCGGTTTTCAACAATTTGACGAGCCTGCCGTGCCAATTCATTTCGCAAAGCCGTGTTGTCCAGGAGCGAAATCGTTTGCATTGATATTTCACAAGATAATTCGATATCGCTTTTCGATGCCGGATCACCCAACAGAACGGTGGCAGGCCGTTGCGATTTCAACGGTGCGAAGATTTCGCGAGTTCCGCCGACATCGGTCGCCATGACCGGGATTTGGGACGCAGCCGCTTCGAGCAATACCCTGCCCAGCGGTTCCTGCCGGGCGGTGTGCAATAACAAGGTCAATTCGTTCAGAATGGCCGGGACGTCATGGCGAAGACCTATAAAATGCACATGTCCCTGAAGCGGCGGCCGCGCGGCCAGATCATGCAGTGCGCGTTCGTACTCAACCGACTCGGCTTTTGACGACCAGCGTTTGCCGACAACAATCAAGTGCGTTTTCGGTCGAGCTTCAACGACTTGCTGCATGGCCAAAAGCAGAGGCACCTGCCCCTTGCGAAGGCCGATCTGTCCGATGTTGCCGACAAGGACCGCATCGTGAGGCAACCCCAGTTCGCCATGCAGAAAACCGGTCGGCTTGCGAAAGCGGAACACGGTCTGATCGACGCCGTTGAACACAACGTGACACTTTTCCGCAGAAATTCCCTGGGCCAGATGATAATTCCGTGTTGCTTGCGAAACTGCCAGGAGACGGACATGATCGTTGATGTCGGCCACGGCACGGCGATTGAGCCGCACGATGTCGCGCAAATGGGCAATGCCGGGTATCTTGAGTTGTCTGACCAAAGGTCCGGTCAATCGTCCCATGGCGAGGCTGTTGGCATGAACCAGATCGGGTGAAATCCGTCGCAACGCTTCGGCAAGTGCTTCGCGTGCCTCCGATTGTGAAAGCATCACCCCATCGGTTATTGTACGGCGAAAATCAATGAAATCAACTCCCAATTCCCGCACGGCGGCGGCAAAATCCCCCGAATCCGGTGCAACGATGATCGGTCGCACACCGTAACGCATGAGATGAGGGAGAATAGCCAGGAGAGAGTTTTCCCCGCCAAGCCGTGATTCAAATTCCGACACGATGGCGACTCGGATTGCGCTCATGGGATGCGACTCGTCTTATTTCTACTGTTTTATACTGCCGAACGCCATTTGACTGGCATTTCATTTTGTGGCCTTTGTGTTAAAATATTTCCTGATTCCACCGGATTAAGTGGCGGGTAAATTTGTAAAAATAGGCAAGTAAAAACGGGAAGTATTTCAAAATAGGTGATTTAATAGGTTTTTTTGACCTGCAATTGCTTGCCACCATGAAAAAGAGAGAGAAGATAAATGTGCTTGGTACAATAAAACATGTTGTGTTTTATCGGGTCTGATGAACGATTCTTTTCGGAAATCGTACCCATTAAACCCCTATTTTGAAATTTTGTTAATAATTTTTTGCCCAACTTAACATAATCACCCGCCACTTAAAACGGTGGAATCAGGAAATTTTGAGTCACACGCCGTTCGTATGTTTCGTGCTTTCGTTGGTTCGTATTAAAAAATCACCACGAAGAAACGAAGATTTTTATTTCTCGCAGAGGGCGCAGAGTTACTAAGGACTCGTAAATAAATAACCTATTCAATTATGGGCCTTTCTCTGCGGGATTTTCTAGTTCCATTTTGGCAAAACTTCATTTCGGGTGATGTTCAAGGCTTTGAGTTGTTCTTCGGTGATTTTTCGTTTTGTTTGGTAAGTATTGTGGTCTTCCATC
>WRMR01000526.1 GCA_009776995.1 Planctomycetaceae bacterium
TAGTGGCTAGTGACGAGTGGCTAGTGGCTAGTGGTGAGGAGTTAGGAGAAGAGACATTCTGTACTCTGTACTCTGCACTCTGCACTCTGCACTCTGCACTCTGCACTCTGCACTCTGCACTCTGCACTCTGCGCGGGGTTGTTTTTCTGGTGGAAATGGGGTACAAAGAAGGTTTCGGCGGTCACGACGTGACCGCCCTGCCACTCCGCACTCTGCACTTCTTGTGGTGAATCATCCCGTGAACGCTTACTAAAATGAATAACATACTAAAATACCTGTTTTTCTTTTTGTGCGTAAAGCCTTTTGTCCATGTTGTTTTGGGGATCAGCGTCAAAAATCCCCAGAACCTTCCCCGAAAAGGGCCGGCCATACTGATCGCCAACCATAGTTCGCACATGGACACGCTTGTCCTGATGTGCCTGTTTTCCACGTCGCAATTGTTGAAAGTCCATCCCGTTGCCGCGATGGACTACTTTTTCAACACCCGCCTCCGTTCCTTCCTGTTCAAGGTGCTGATCGGTGCAATCGCCGTCAAAAGGCACAGGGCAAAGTTTTCAAAAGAGGACGTCTTTGCCGAAGCGAAACAAAATCTCAGGAACGGGCATATCCTGATCATTTACCCGGAAGGGACGCGAAGCATGGACGGTGAAATACGGGAATTCAAAACGGGAGCGGCGCATTTGGCCAAGTCAAACCCCGATGTTCCGGTGATTCCGATATTTATCAACGGTCCCGACAAGGTCATGCCAAAATACGATTTCCTGCCGGTGCCGTTTATCTGTGATGTCTATATTGGAACACCCATGGGCCTCGGTGCCGACAGCAAACAGGAATTTACCGGGAAAATATTTCAGGAAGTTTTAAGATTGAAACAAATGCACTTTGAAGGGAGGAACCAATGAATTTATACATGTTAAAATTTCCCTACCGCAAGGTATTGCTCCCTTTGGCAAAGAAGCTGAAGTTCATCAATCCGGATTGGCTGAGCTATCTTGCAACGGTCGTCGCGCTGGGCACCATGTTTTGTTACCTCCATGCGGCCAGTATTCCTTCTTTGCTTTTGTTGTCGATCCTGCTGACTTTTGTGAGGATGACGCTCAACACGATTGACGGCGTGATTGCCATCGAACGCGGCAATTTGAGATTGAAAGGCGAAATCGTCAATGCCCTGCCGGACAGGTATTCCGACATTTTCATCCTGATGGGGATCGGCCTGTCGCCTCTGTGCGCACCCTGGCTTGGCATGGCGGGAATGGCTTCGATGTTTCTCGTCAGCTACACCGGTATGCTCTCCAAAGCGATTGCCGTCAACTGGCAGCATCATGGTCCGCTGGGTAAGGTCGAGCGACTGATCCTGATGATGCTTTTCTCGTTACTGCAATACCTCTGCCTGACGGATAAAATCGGCAGTATCGGAGCGTTTTCGTATTTCGAATGGTTGATGGTGTTGTTTATCGTTTTGGGACAGTGTACCGTTCTGAGAAGGTTGTGCGCACAATTAAAAGAGTGCCGCAAGCTGGATTGGATCAAAGACTGTTCGCAACCGGACAAAAGCATCGCGGTCGTCTATGAATCGCAAACGGGCAACACGCGAAAGGTTGCCGATGAAATCGCCAAGGCTTATGGCATTGAAGCCACGGAAGTCGGTGACGCGATGGACATGGACTTGTCGCAATACGATCTGGTTGTTTTCGCGGTTCCTCATTATGGTCGCAGAATCATCCCGCCCAAAACGAAGGAATTGCTTGGCAAAAACATCACGGTGAAGAACTACGCGCTCGCGACAACCTCCGGCGCGCCCGTCATAAGGATTTTTTCCAATCAAAGAACAATCCGTTACTTTGAAGAAAGCCTGAACAAAAAACCCGTCAATACAGTCAACGTCAAAGGTTACCACGCCAGATTCAAGACATACAAAAATCACCCCGACGAGGTGGATTTGCTTGATTCGTATTTGTTTGCGATTAGCACACTGGAGAAACTCAAATCAAGGAGATTATCATGAAACATATTTTACACACCGTCGTTGTTTGTCTTTTGCTCATCCCTTGTTTGCAAGCGGCGGAAACTCCCGCCTTCGTCGAACTCGGAAATCCACAGGAAGAAGCCTACTTTGTGACTTTCTCGCCGGACGGAAAGAAAATCCTTACGACAAGCAGGCAATTTATCGCAAAAATTTGGGACGCCGACACGGGGAAAGAACTGCAAAAAATTGATGCGGAGAGTAAATATGAGCATCCGCTCACTACAGCGTACTATCCCAAATTGACATCCGCTGCATTTTCGCCCGATGGAAAGAAAATCGTTACTTCATGCTGGGATCCCATCGCACGGATTTGGGACGTTGAGTCTGGAAAGCAATTACAACCGTTGACGGGACATACCGCAACGATTCATTTTGTCCAATTTTCTCCCGACGGCAAAAAAATTGTTACGGCAGCCGAGGATGGAACCGCTCGAATTTGGGATGCCGAATCGGGAAAAGAGTTGAGAAAATTGGAACTTCCACGCATGGATGAAATGTCGGGCATGGTTACGGGTATTTTCGCTGTCTTTTCGCCTGATGGAAAGAAAATTATTACCTATGCGTTCAATGACCCCATTGTTCGGATTTGGGATACTGAAACGGGAAAGAAATTGCTCGAGTTAAAAGGGCACTCTCCATCGCCATGTTCCGCCGCTTTTTCACCGGATGGTAAAAAGGTTATAGCCACGGTGAATACCCGTGAAGGCGGTGCTGTTCAAACTTGGGATGCCGAGTCGGGAACGGAATTGCACCAATTTGGACCGCACAATCATGGCGTTATCGAGTCCTTTCTCTCTCTTTCCTCGGACGGCAAGAAAATGGTAACGGCGGGAAACTTCGTATCTTCTACTGTATTAACTGCTCATAACCATTTATATTTTAACAACTTACAATCGCGAAATCAGCGATAATAACAATTTTCGATGGCTTGTTTGGTTCTGTTGAGCCAACAAGTGGAGCGGAAGCAATGGTATTCGTTTTGATCACACACCTTCAATCGTT
>WRMR01000527.1 GCA_009776995.1 Planctomycetaceae bacterium
CAAAATAACATTGACAAAGTATCGTACATTCCTTGTCCCGTTAGGGACAGGATATTGGTAGAAAAAGTTGAGGGGCACCATAACCGGCGTTCCGTCAGGGACGCAATCAAATCAGACATATCGCGTACCTGACGGCACGCAGAGTTGACTTTTTTCTACTTTGTTTCTACCAGGATTTTGTCCCGAACGGGACAGGTAATTGTCAATGTTATTTTGTTACCGTTCCTAAGAAGTAACGCAGTGACCGGATTGAACCCAAGGTAACCCACAATTTTAGGTTTGGTGGGGGTAGCAGGTCGTTTTCATCGGATTGCCGAAACCTGGCGATTTGCCTCATAGAGTGTTATTGCTACGGAGACGGAGAGATTGAGACTCCGTGCTTCATCGCGCATGGAAATTTTCAAGAGTTTTGTACGATTTTCTTCCAAAAAAGAGTGCGGTAATCCGAGTGACTCACATCCAAAAACAAAAACGTCGCGTTTTTCAAAAATAGGCTGAGTATAAAGCGTTTCCCCTTTTTTCGAAAGAAACCAAAACCTTTTCCCGGCGAGACGTTCCGTCAAACTTTCCCAATGGTCAACGATCTCCAGATCGAGATGTCGCCAATAATCCAGTCCGGCGCGTTTGATGCGGCGGTGATCGAGATGAAAACCCAAAGGTCTGACTAACCATAGCTTTGCGCCAATTGCCACGCAGGTGCGACCGACCGCACCCGTGTTGTCGGGAATTTCGGGTTGGTAAAGCACAACGTGAAATAACGGCTCAGACATGGTTACGAAAAAAAATTTATTGTATGAACAAAACGGCGATGGCCATCGTAGAACGAAATGATTGATTGGATAAAAACGCATTCCTGATATGAAATATCAAACAGAAAAACGAGCGTTATTGAAAAAATGTGAAAAAAACTTGAAAACCGCAAAAAAATGGAATTCCCGTCTGGGAATGATGAATTTCGCTAGTAATATATTATAATGAATGATATTTTTTTGGAGGCGGAAAGTGGAAAAACATTCCGCCTTTGGTAGGATATGTTATACTCCTTTGATGAATCCTAACATGGTTGGCAGCTCAAATTCCATTTCGGGCTGTTTTTCCCTAACTCATTGTTTGCGGGGCGATTTATGGTAAGTGGACCTCACATTGTTGTTGAAACAAAAAATCTGACAAAAATCTATCGGGATTTTTGGGGACGCCAAAAAGTGCGTGCCCTCAAGGCTTTAGACCTTCAAATCCATAAAGGGGAAATTTTCGGTCTGCTTGGCCCGAACGGTTCCGGCAAGACGACGACCATCAAGCTGTTGCTTGGACTGCTGTTCCCAACGAGTGGTGACATCAGCATTTTGGGCAAAACGGCCTCGGATGTGGCAAAAAACGAAAAAATCGGCTATTTGCCCGAAGAGTCATATCTGTACCGTTTTTTGAATGCGGAAGAGACGCTCGATTTTTACGGCCGCCTGTTCAAAATGTCCGGACCGGTGCGAAGGCAGCGCGTTTCACAACTCATTAACATGGTAGGGCTTGAGTCGGCCAAAAAACGTCAGTTGCGGGAGTATTCCAAAGGAATGACCCGGCGTATCGGACTGGCTCAGGCGTTGATCAACGATCCCGACCTGATTTTGCTCGACGAGCCAACCAGCGGACTCGACCCGATCGGGACGAAAAATATGAAAGACCTGATTCTCGAACTGCGGGAACAGGGCAAAACGATCATCATGTCGAGCCATCTCCTGGCCGATGTGCAGGACGTTTGCGACCGCGTTGGCATTCTTTACCAAGGCGAGCTGAAAGAGCTGGGGCGAGTGACCGACTTGCTTCAGGTCAGTAGCCAGACGGAATTTCGCGCGGAAAACCTGAGTGAAGACGCGAAAAAGAAAATCGAACAGATTATTGCCGAGGACGGCGCGCAACTGAATTTCAGCGGTCATCCGACAACGACGCTCGAAGACCTGTTCCTCAATATTATCAAGGAAAGTGAAGCCCGACCGGGACGACGTATTCGCGGAGGAGGTCAAGAATGATTATTGAATATCCCATCCCTCCTGTGATTGATTTTTTGGGCAAAAACGGCCTGATCTGGCTGTTGGTGCTGGTTGTCCTGTCCGTACTCGTTTTTGTTACGGGATTAATTGTTTCCATTGTCCGATACGGCAGTATCGGCAAAGGAGCGAATGCCTTTGGACGTGGTGCGGTGGACATCCTGGAAGAGCTTTTCACCTACACGTTTTACCTCTTCCCGGTCGCCATCTTGCTGATTGTCGGCCTGATGAGCGTTCAGGGAGTCGGCGGTTATTTCATCGGCATCAAAGGTGCCATTGTCGAACTCCTGTTTCTTGGCAATATCGAAAACACGTTGAATGGTTTCTGCCTGTTTTCATTGTTGTTTGCTTTGGTCTCGTTTGCGATCAATTATGTCGGATGGTTTTTCGCCGTGTCACGGCAACACGTTGCCGGCGGACAGGGAACCTTTGCCGATGTGTTTGCCGAGGTCTTTTCGGCCTGGCGGCGCGTCTGGGCGATTGCCCGGCTGGCGATTAAGGAATCACTGCTTCGGCGTGTGTTGTTTATTTTTCTGGTGTTTATCGTCATCCTCATGTTTGCGGGCTGGTTTATCAACCCGGACGCAACCGATCCGACCGCCGTTTATCTGGCCTTCGTGTTGTCGATGAGTACCTATCTCGTGTTGCTGTTGGCCCTGTTTTTGAGTGCCTTCAGCCTGCCGAACGACATCAAGAGCAAGACGATTTACACGATTGTGACCAAGCCTGTGCGTTCGAGCGAAATTGTCCTCGGCCGCATGTTGGGCTTCGGCATTGTTGGGACGGTGTTGCTGTGCGGCATGGCGTTGTTGAGCTTCCTGTTCGTGTCGTTCCAATTGCAACACGACCACATTTTGACGCAAAAAGACCTTGTTGCGGTCAAATTCACGGACGAAGAGTTGGCCAATTTGCAGGCATCGGGCGAACCTTTTGTGACCCATAACGGCACAACCCGTATTGCCAACGGTCACCGTCACAACGTCACGCT
>WRMR01000528.1 GCA_009776995.1 Planctomycetaceae bacterium
TGGAAGTATCCAGAGTGTGGACAAGCACAGCGATCGTTTTGCGCTCGGATGAGAAAAACATGGGGGACTTTGCGGTGAAAAGGTGATCGGAAGGGACACAAAAGGGTAACGAAAGAACGCAAGGATCTGAAAAACACGCTTTGCGATTTGGCCAAAACCACTGTTTCCGAACAAGTCTATTGCCAGCAGGGCTGTCACGCGGTGACCGTCCTGCCATACCCGTCGCAGGGTGACGCGGCGAACGTATCTTGGCACTCTGCACTCTACATTCGCTCCACCGTTTCGATTCCGAGTAGCTCGAGGCCAAGTTGCATGGTCCGGGCGACGAGATCGCAAAGCCGCAAACGGCTGGTGCGTATCGATTCGTTTTCCGCACGCAGGACGGGACATTGCTCGAAAAACGACGCGTAACGGTTCGCCAGGTCGTACAGGTACGCCGTGACCACGTTCGGGCGGTAATCCTGGAGCGAAAGCTCGATGGCTTCCTCGAATTTGAGCAGGTCGAGTGCCAAATCCCGCTCCACAGGCTGTTCGAGATGCAACGGTGTGTCGCTGTTGCGCAACGCGTCGATGTCAACTTTCCCGCGTGCGAAAATACTTTGCACACGGGCATAAGCATATTGCAAATACGTTGCCGTATTACCGTTCATGGCCAGCATTTTGTCATAACTAAAGACGTAATCACTCTCGCGGTTCTGTGACAGGTCGGCGTAAACCAGTGCCCCAATGCCAATACGTTTAGGGGCGAGGGGCGAGGGATGAGGGGCGAGTGGTTCATCTTCCTTCTCGTCCCTACCCTCTGACCCCTCGTCCCTTATTTTGCACGCTCGTCGTTCCGCTTCATCGAGCAGGCTTTCCAAGCCGACCGTATCGCCTGACCGGGTTTTGAAGGGTTTGCTGTCCTCGCCGAGAACCGTGCCGAACTTCACGTGCGTCAGTTCCAGGTCATGGTACCCCATGAAGCGGGCGGTTGCAAAAAGCTGCTCGAAATGCAAACTCTGCCGGAAATCGGTCAGGTACAAAATCGCGTCCGGGCGAAACGTTTCCATGCGATACTCAATCGTCGCCAGGTCGGTGGTCGCGTAAAGGAACGCCCCGTCCTTTTTGCGGACGAGCATCGGGATATCCCGTCCCGGCAGGAACACGCCAACCGCCCCGTCCGTTTCCCGCGCGATGCCCTGGGCAAGGAGCCGTTCGACCAGTTCCGGCAGGCGGTCGTTGTAAAAACTTTCGCCGAGCGTGTGATCGAATGTAACGTTCAGACGCCGGTAAATGCGTTCGATGTCCTCCATGCAGAGCGGCACAAACTCGTTCCAAAGAGCAAGATTTTCCGCGTCGCCATGGTGCAACTTCGAGGTTTCTTCCTGCACGGCCCGGCCGATGTCCGGGTGTGATTTCGCCATCGCCAGCGTTGCCGGATCATCGTGGATCGCTCGGATTTTTTCGGCAACGGCCTTGATGGTGTCAAGCAGTTCGAGTATCTGCGAGTGCAGCCGCGTTTGGTCTTTCCGCAGTTTTTTTTGCGCGGCGGCATCCGATTCGGTTTGCAGTTTCGCGTTCAGGTCTTCGAGCCGTGTGCGGAGTTCGACGGCACGCTGCTCGTATTGCGGCATTTCGGCCACATCACGGTGGTAATCGACCAACTTCCGTACAAGACGGTACAACCGGGCAAGTTCGTCAACCGGTTTCGCAGCATAGGCACTGCGGTCAAGAAAATGCTTGTAGCCGTACAGGATCATGCCGAACTGTGTGCCCCAGTCGCCGATGTGATTATCGGTGATGACCTTGTGTCCGTAAAACCGCAACAGTCGGGCAAGTGCGTTGCCGATCATTGTCGAGCGGATGTGTCCCACGTGCATCGGTTTGGCCACATTGGGTGCCGAATAGTCGATGACGTAAGTTTTCACCCGTGCCGCACACCCGACGCCAAGCCGGGGATCGGCCAGAGCCGCCTGCAATCGTGCGGCGAGCCAGTCGGATTTCAGCCGCAGGTTGATAAAGCCCGGTCCGGCGATTTCCGGCGGCTCACAGAGATCGGACACATCAAGCCGCACAACGATTTGCTCGGCCACCTCGCGCGGCGGTTTGCCCAGTTGTTTGCCGAGCGACATGGCCATGTTGGCCTGATAATCGCCGAATTTCGGCTCCTGACTTGGCCGAATCATCTCAACGGCAGTCGTGATGTTTTCCGTAAGACCATCAAGTGCTAATGCAAATCTCTCTTTTAATACCGTATGGATATTCATAGTTTTTTCACCACGAAGGCACGAAGAAACACGAAGGGTTCATTATGTGATCGAAAAACATGGATAAGAACCCGCGCAGAAATCAGTTGTTCGATCCCTCAGAGCCGCGACGGTCACGGAGCGGTCATTCTGCTCGATAACTCTCGCAGCTCTGATGGAAATGTTCACGTGAATTATTGCGCGGCTCCTAATCGAAGGGTTTATTGTATCATAATAACTACTCCTGTCGAATGGCCTCATTGTGCGAAAAATTCCGGTCAGCTTGCGAAAAACGATTTGCTATCATACAATGACATCTATGATGACCAATCCTTTCGCGTACTATGACGACGAGCCGTTGCCGGTGAATTTCCGGCCGCTGGCAGCATCCTCCGACGGTGAGGAGGAGTCGGACATGGAACCGCGCGGCCCGCTGGAGTTGAAGGGACATTTCATCACCGCGTTCATGCCGGCAGTGAGAACCTATCAGATCAACGTCGTGCGGGAAACATTTGAGTGCCGATTGCCCAACGGCGAGTATCTCCAACTGTCACGCGAAGAAGCCCGCGAGCAGGTCAGTGTGCATGGAAATGAGATTGACATCGTCCCCCCCGGCTCCCGGTCGTATTGTTTCCGATGCTCTCAACGCGGCAATGATTTGTCCCTGGCCCGCCTGAAAGTCTGGCTCCAACCGCCGCAAACCGACCCGGAAAAAGCTTACCACGCCGTTGCCGAACAGCTCAAAAAGCACATCCTGGGTTCCAGCTTGACCTGGTTGTGTACGTTTTTTC
>WRMR01000529.1 GCA_009776995.1 Planctomycetaceae bacterium
GCACCGTAATCGGGTCAATGGCCGCGAACGGTTCGTAGAGCAGAATGATCTTCGGGTCGGAGACCAGGGCCCTCGCGATTTCCAGCCGCCGCCGTTCCCCGCCGGAAAGTCCCTTGGCCAGATTTTTTCGCAGATGCGTCAATTTCATTTTTTCGAGCAACGAGTCGCATTTCGCCCGGCGTTCGCGGCTTTTCATGCCGAGCATTTCCATCATGCCGAGCAGATTGTCCTGCACGGTGAGTTGCTGGAACACGCTGGCCAACTGCGGCAGATAGCCCATGCCGCCCTCGCGTGCCCGGCGGTACAGCGGCCAGCCGGTCACGTCTTTGCCGTTGAGGTAAACAACCCCCTCATTGGCGTCGATCAGCCCGCAGGTCATGCGAAAGCTCGTGGTTTTCCCGGCACCGTTCGGTCCGAGTAGCCCGACGACTTCGCCCTTGTTGACATAAAAGCTCACGCCGTCCACAACGCGGCGTTTGCCGTAAATTTTGACCAACCCTTCCGCCTTGAGAACGGTCGGAGGAACGATGTAGGTCGTATTGCCCGTTGATTGGACGCCCGTTGGTAATCGCGTCATGCTACGCTCGATTGGTTGATTGATGGTGAAATGGGTTGGTGGGTTGACGATGAGAGAGATTATTGAAAATAATCTCTCTCAGGGGTATCATTATAGATACAATTAACACAGTACCATTGCTGAGGTTCGCCATTCTTGTCAAGATCTCTCGCAAAAGTATAGCTACAAAAAAGTTGCCAAGTATCAGTATGATACCTGTAACCCAACAGAATAATATTTTCGCCCAGAGATTTTTTTGCGATCAACTCAGGGTGGCCATACGTTATCCCGGCTTTGATTTGTGTCAGTTGCCGTGACATCCCCAAAGTTTGCGGTGGTAACTCCCTGGCTCCGTGTAATTCATGTACTGCAATGTCCATCTTGGCCTGGTCTTCACTCCAGGACTCAAAAAAATCCACCGCCCGTTTGGCGCAGTGTTCAAAATCCTCCTGCGATGGTTCGCGGATTTCCAGCAGGGATGACATCGGCGATGTTGTTGCAGGCGGCGTTGCCTCCTCCCCGTCCGGCTGCGCCGCGATGTAACTCCATGCGCAAAAGCATCCTGTCAGAATGATCGCTGCGGTGATGATGCTGGTTTTCATTTTGTGTCCTTTCGGTTTTGGGGTGTTGAAATTTAAGACAGAAATCAAGAAGCAGCAACCAGGAACGTAAGTGACTGGTTTTTTCATATTGTTTCGTTTTCAACCGGTCACTTACGTTCCCGGCTGCTGTTGAAACTTCGCAATCTCCAACAACAACCTTGCGCTTGCTCTGATGCCGCTGTGGAAGTCGGCGAGTGAAAATTTTTCGTTCGGCGCGTGGGCGTTGTCATCGTTGAGTCCCCAGCCGAGGAGCAGCACGTCGGCTTCGAGGACGTCGCTCACGAGCGTGATGACCGGGATGGAACCGCCTTCGCGGGTGTAAAACGGCGGGCAACCGAACGCCTCTTCGAGTGCCTTTGCCGCCGCTTCGACGAACGGCGAATCGAGCGACACGAGCAACCCGTTGGCGCCGTGCTGGTAGTCGAGTTGCATTGTAATTCCCGGCGGGCATAAGCTCCGCAAATGCGTTTCGACGCTCTTGACGATTTTGGCCGGGTCCTGTTTCGGCACGAGCCGGAACGTAAACTTGGCCGACGCCTTGCACGGCAACACGGTTTTCCCGCCTTCCCCCTGATAACCGGAGGTCATGCCGTTGATGTCGAACGTGGGTCGCGCCCAGCGGCGTTCGAGCGAAGTATAACCCCTTTCGCCAAACCCGTCTTTCAGGCCGATTTTGCCGAAAAAGTCCGATTCATCGAACGGCATGTCGGCGAACTGCCGACGTTCGCGTTCGGTCAGCGGCACGACATCCGTGTAAAACTCCGGCACCAGAATACGGCCGTGTTCGTCAATCATCTTGCACATCATCTGACTCAAGGCGATGGCCGGATTATAAACCGCGCCGCCGAAGGTGCCGCTGTGCAGGTCCTGCTTCGGACCCGTCAGCGTCAACTCGAAGGCCATGATTCCGCGCAAGCCGTAGGTGATTGCCGGTTGCCCCGGACCGAACATCGCACCGTCACTGACCACCAGACAGTCGCAGGCCAGCTTGTCCTTGTGCGTTGGGACGTATTCTGTGAGGCTCTCGCTGCCGTCTTCCTCTTCGCCCTCGAACAGAAATTTGATTTGAAACGGCAGGGCACCCATGTCCTTCAAAACGGCCTCGACGGCGAAAACATGCGTGAGCAGTTGCCCCTTGTCGTCGGTCGCGCCCCGCGCGAACACCGAGCCATCGCGAATGTCCGGTTCAAATGGCGGCGTGGTCCAAAGCTCAAGCGGATCGACAGGCTGCACGTCGAAATGGCCATAGACCATGATGACCGGTGCCCCCGGGATATGCGGCGTTTCGGCATACACGAGCGGGTGCCGCTTCGTTTCGATCAATTCCGGCTTGAGTTCCAACCGCGACAGGCGGGCTACAAGCCATTCCGCCGCTTTTTTCACGTCGCCCGCGTGTGCCGGAATCGTGCTGATGCTGGGAATTCGCAGCCAGTCGAAAAATTCGCTCTCAAACCGCTGGGCGTTGTCGTCAAGATATTGGTCAATGGATTCTGCTGACATGTTGTTTCTTTCCAAAAGGAATGCGGTAAAATGATTGGATTGGAGATTTTGTGGAATTATACCGTTTTTGACAGTGAATCACAATGTCAATTGCCATTGAAAGAATGGGCATTTTGCGCAATTTGGACGGCGGTAGGACTCGCGCCAAAGTAAGCTGTTCGATTAATCAAAGCCGCGACGGTAGCGGCGCAAAATCTGTTCGGCGGCAATATCAGTGATAAATTTTGGGTGTAACTTTAACTTTACGCAGGTTGCGGTAATTTGGGCAATTTTCCGAGTTGTTTGTAGGCCGTCCAGAAGAGCGGCCAGCGGCTGAATTTGACGATAGCTCCGGAGGGTCAAAATCGATTGATG
>WRMR01000530.1 GCA_009776995.1 Planctomycetaceae bacterium
ATTCTCATTGTTGTTCTCCTTTGTTGATTGTGAAATTTCGTAACCAGTACCCCACAATACTTAAAATTGTGGACAGACAATGAAAGCCGGGAGCGGAGCGACCGGATCAACCGGCGGACAATCCGGTCACTGCGCTACGCTCCGTTCCCGGCTTTCATGCACAAAATTAGGCGTGGCAGGCTACTACGGAACGGAGGCGGTAAGTCCATCATTGACGATCCCAAGTTTCGCAAGGAGCCGCTGATTGATAGTGTCGGGAATCGCTCTCACCGCTCCATCGGCGAGGACGAAGTTGGTTGTACCTGTGTGCCAACTGCCGAAAGCCAAAGGAGTATTCCACCAAAAATTGTTGTCGCCGTGCCCGACGGCAACAGTCCTTCGTTGGATCCCCGGAAAAACACGCCAACTCGGATTGGAATCAATGGTTGCCACCGGGAACATCGTGTGGACAGGACGCACCGCTGAATAACTCCAATGGTGCATCGTCAAGATAGAAAGATCTCCCCCATAGATCGTCGAGTCAGTCGAGTCCGGTTCCGCTTCAAAGGCGATGGGTGCTCCCGGAGCACTTGTGTCCCCTCCCCCATAGATTTGCTTTTCACCGAAAATCAACTGGTTACTCAGTCCGTCTGAAATCCTTGAAAAAGTGTCACGCGGTGTCCAAGTGGATACTTGGGCATCACCTTGGGCATCATTCGAATAAGTCGCAGCACGAAATGGTCCAATGATCCATTGGGCGCGGCTTGGTTTGTGGCTATGGAACCAGACATTATTACTTTCACCTGGTCCAGTAGCCACATTATCGTTCTGGGTTGCGCATGCGGTAACAGCGGCATAATCACCCCGAGGCCCCGGAGTAGACCACCATCTGACATCGTCACCCGGATCGCGGAGACTGGATTCTCCTGTCCGTCGGGTGGGGCACTTCAAGAAACTGATGGAACCGAACGCTCTCCTCTGATCGTCTGAAAGTTGGGGACCTCCCCAGGATTTCTGGACCCACCAATTCGACCAGAACTCAACATCCTCATTTCGTTGGATTTTATAGTCGCAAAGATCATAGAGCGCGGTCTGTTCCAGGTACGGGAACAACAATGGAAAAATGGTGAAACCAGGATGTCTGGGATCATTAGCATCGACGATGCGGTCTTCACCAATTTCGCTTCGCTGTGTCCCTCCCCCGATACCCATGGGCGGCAATGCGTTGAGCGCATTATGGAAATTTTGGACTGCCAGCCCGAGTTGCTTGAGATGATTGGTGCATTGCATCCTTCTGGCGGCTTCACGTGCCGCTTGAACGGCAGGCAAAAGAAGGGCGATCAGCATGCCGATGATGGCAATAACGACCAAGAGTTCGACGAGCGTGAAGGCATTGACTTGACGTAAGTCCTTGTTTGTCAAGGATTTACGTTGCCACCCCCCCTCCCCCCATTGGGGTGCTAAAAATTGTAGTTTTCTGCATGATCTTTCCTTATGTTAGGAGTAACTTATTAGGAATGCCAAACAGGACACCCCATCGTATCCCAGTGTACCATGTTGGAAGAAATAAGTCAAGTATTTCCTATTTTTTGTACAATAACACAGGCTGCTTTGGGTCACAACCCTCCCGATTGCTCGCATTGACAGCAAAGGGATCCCCCACTACAATCGCGGATCACCATTCCGAGGAGTTTGCCATAGGAGTTTGCCATGAAGTCATCATTTTTGCGATTGCTCTTTTTTGCCCTCTTCTGCGGGTATTGCTTCCCACCGATCGTTGCTCAAGACTGGCGTTTGCTCAACGGCACCGGAGAACGCATACCGCCCGACATCCTGCAAGTAATCGGCGACGGAACAGATACCGCCTACTGGCATAGCGAACCAGTATCAATGCCGATGTTCGGGTGTTACAGGTTCAGTGTGTCCCATCGCGGTGTTGACACCAACGGCGGATGCCTTCCCTGCGGAGTCGAGGGGTTTTCCCGCGATTACAGTGCCGTGTCCAATCAATGGACGGATGAATCATTTTATTTCTCCCGGCACATTAACCTCCCTCCTGTTCCTATGCGAGTCGGACATTGGGAATCGAATGGCACGTTTCAATTTCGTGATGTTAAAATCGAACCCGTCGTGCCGGTTTTAAGCGAATTCGACCTGCCTCTGGGCAAAATATGGCTCGGACATGGAGAAACCATCCGAAATGGAAAATATAATTTCCGTAGCAACTTCGGCGGCGTGGGAACGAACACACAACGTCCATTTTCCAGTACCAGTGCGGCTTTCAATTCTAACCGATGGAACTTCGGTGCCGAATCGCAGTTATCTTATAATTTCAGACTGACTACAAGAGATCAAGTTTCGACCATTCCGCTGACCAATGGAAAACTCGTGATCAACGTCTGCTATCATACTCAAGGGGAAGGTGTCATCGAAATCAGCACCGGCGGATGGGAATGGTCAGAACTGGCACGTATTACTAAAGCCGGAACTCTGGAAATAATTTTACCGGAAAACCTTTTTCCAAGGGAAAGTGTCCTCGCAAGAATTCGCGGACTTGACGGTTGCTATTTCCAAATCGACCGAATTGATTTTGAAGCCCCTTTACCGGAAACCTATAAGAACACGGATTTACACTCACTCAATTTGCGAGGCGACACTCTCTTTGCCACGATGGATGTGAAGGAAGGGTCATTGAGGCGATATAGACTGGCGTTAACGCAAAACGATGAAATCACAGTCGTTGGACAACCCCGCGATTTTTGGTCGGCAAGTATCGTCGGACCTTTCACATGGGACGCAAAAACCATCCCGCTCGAAAAGTCCCGGTCGCCCGGCGAGATTGAAACGACATTTGAATTTGAAGGGACAACCTACACACTCACCACGCAGACCCATCCGCTCGAGCGGAGCGATTATGGGTATCGGATCGGAGAACATTGGTGGTGCGAAGCGGATTGGAAGGTTTCGCGTGACCGACTGCCGCCGGAAAAGATGCCCGAAACAGTAAAGCCGATTACTCTATCTGCTGCGA
>WRMR01000531.1 GCA_009776995.1 Planctomycetaceae bacterium
GAATTTTGAGGCTTCGTCATTAACTTTGAATATTGCCCTGCATTTTGGCACGCTTATCTCAATTCTGGTTGTGTTCTGGAAACGCATCTGGTTGCTTTTGACATCGGATCGGCGGGTCATTCCGCTGTTGATTCTTGCAACGATTCCCGCTGTCATCGCTAAGGTGTTGATTTCCAAGACTGTCGGTGACGATGCGATTTTCGAAAACTCTTTGCTGGCCGGGATTTGCTTTCCGATCACCGGTCTGCTTCTGTTGTGGTGTTCCAACCGTTCCGGTGAAACCCATTGCCGTGATCTTTCGTGGATCAAAGCGGCACTCATCGGTTTGATGCAAGCGGTAGCCATTTTGCCGGGTATTTCTCGAAGCGGCTCAACCATTTGCGCCGGCTTGCTTTGCGGCTTGAAACGCGGCGAAGCCGCCACGTTTTCGTTTTTGATGGCGATTCCCGTCATTGGCGGCGGGGCGTTGCTGGAATTTCGTGACCTCATGAAACAACAGGCTTCCAATTCGCCCGAAGTGATTTCCAGTCACGGGTTGATCCTGTTGCTCATGGGGGTTATCGTCAGTTGCATTGTCGGAATTTTGACCCTCAAGTTATTGATCCGGTGGTTGCACGAAGGCAAACTCAAGTATTTCGCCTGGTGGCTCTTCCTGATCGGCCCGGTGGTCATTGTCTGGCGGTTATTTTTCGCGTGATTTGTGATTGCTTTGGTTTTTCTGTAACGAAGTGCGGACTGGGTTGTGCTGGGCTTGCTCCAGTCTCTGCGAAGTACTCTCCCGTTCCCGGATGACAACCAAATATATGACTTGTCAATGATTTGTTTTGTTGCCATTGTGGATCGTGGCTCCTATATTTGCACGATTTTCTTTAAAGTAAATCGTCTCGAAAAAATTTTCAAAAAAACAGAACTTTTTCGCAAAAAATCTATTACAATTTTGCGTAATCTGATAAAATGTGACCAAATGTCGACGACTCTTTGTTGTGGATTTCTTTATGTATTTTGTACAAAAAATTCTTCCATGTTGGCTGGTATGTATCAACGGAGGCGTATCATGCTCAAAACATTAGGTATCATTGACGGTCTGTTGACTACGGACCGCGAACGCCGCAATGCGAGCCGCTCGTTGGGCGGAAAAACGGTTCTCGAATGGGTTACCCGCCAGATGACGGATTCCTTGCAGCTGGACGGAGTGGTCGTCATGACCGATCACTCGGAAGAAAACATGTTCGTCAAAATGATGACGCCGCTTGATGTGCCGGTCTTCATGACGAACGCAAACGACACGCTGGCGGCACTGTCCAAAACGCTGGAATCGTTTCCTGCGGAACACTGCGTTTACATCGGCCTTGATTGGCCGCTGATTGATTCGCACTTGATCGACCGGCTGATCATCGCCGCCGAATCGAACCCGAACGGCTGGTACGCGGCCTTTCAATTTGAAAACGACGCCCGCCGGGGACGACCGCTCGGCATGTTCGCCGAATGGTATCACGTCAGGGCTTTGCATCGTGCCAACCGCAAAGCCGTTGACCCCATGCACCGCGAATACCCTGGGACGTACTTTCTCGAACAGGTGAAAAAAGAGGCTCTGACTCTGATTCCGGCTCCGAGTCCGTTTTGTGAGCATGACCTTTGCCCGACCTTCGAGAGTGAAGACGACTGGGAGAATATCGCCATGATTTTCGAGTCGATCGACGCCGACAATATCCAATGGCATCACATCGCCGAACTGTTGTTGTCTTTGCTCCAAAAAGCGAAAAGTAAGGCAAAGGTTCCGGGGTAGGTCAGTCTTTCCGAAAAAATCCGAATTTCGGAGAAATTCGGCTACTTCCAGTATTGCGGTAGCGGAGCTTCGAACGAGTGCGTTTCTTTCGTTACCGGATGCCTGATGACCAGCCGTTTGGCGTGGAGCGCAACGCCCTGTGGGAAAGGCGTTTTCGAGCCGTATTTTTTGTCACCGAGAATCGGATGTCCCTTGTGTGCCAGTTGCAGACGAATCTGGTGTTTGCGACCGGTTTCAAGTGTCACTTCCAGTAGCGAGTTGTTGCCAACATACTTGAGGCATGAATACCGTAGCCGGGCTTCTTTCGATTCGGCGGTCGGACTGACGGTGACCCACATTTTCCGATGTCGTTTGTCTTCGCAAAGGTGATTGACCAACAGGTCTTCCTTCGGTGAAATGCTTCCCTCAACGATGGCGTGATAGGTTTTTTCGACCGTGTGATCTCGAAACTGGTCATTGAGACGTGCCGCCGCTTTCGAGGTTCGCGCGAATACGATTACTCCCGTGACGGAAAAATCCAGCCGGCTGACGACGCCCAAATAGACGTTGCCGGGCTTGTTGTAGCGTTGGCTGACGTAGGCTTTTGCGACGGTCAGCAGCGTTTCCTCGCCATTGGGCAACCCCATCGTCGCAATTCCCGCCGGTTTGTTCACAACCAGCAGATGGTTGTCTTCATACAGGATGTCAAGATCGCGAGGGTGCATGGATATGGCCATGAACGGCATGGATAAGGCTGGCTTTGGGACTCACGCAAACAAACAGTTGTTCGTTCCATCAGAGCCGCGACAGTAATGGAGCGGTCATTTCGCTTATCACTCGCGCGGGGCTTCAATCCCGAAATCCTCAATGGTGAACAGTGAGCGAAACTTGTATCCGCGACTGACAAACGCTCCGCTTCCGCCTTCCAATCGATCTATGATGGCAATGATTTCATCGACAATCAAGCCTGCCGCTTCCAGCCGTTCGATGGCCAGAAGCGACGATCCGCCGGTCGTGACAACATCCTCAACGACAACAATGTGGTCGCCCGGCTGCACGGGGCCTTCGACGAATTTTTGTGTGCCGTGATCTTTTGCCTCTTTGCGCACCATGCAACCCTTGAGCGGAATGCCCTGTGCCCCGGCTATTGTGATAACGGCGGCTGTGATCGGATCGGCACCGATGGCCATGCCACCGACCGCTTCGGGAAAGACGCCCCCTTCGATGATCAGTTCCAGAATCCC
>WRMR01000532.1 GCA_009776995.1 Planctomycetaceae bacterium
GAGTTATCGAGCGGTTGCTTGCTTCGACCGCTCCGTGACCGTCGCGGCTCTGATTCGGCGGTCACGGCGTGACCGCCCTACCTTTGCATTCTGCACTCTGTACTCTGCACTCCACGCTCTACAACGTGTCGCGTGCAAATTCGGCCTTGAGTAACTCGCAGGCTTTGCGGCCCTGCTCGTCGTTGACGGTGATGTTGATGCTGCGCTCGCCGGTGTTGATGATGTTGACGTTGATGCTTTCATCGGAAAGTGTGCGGAAAATGCGGCTGGCCAGTGTGGTGTGGCTTCGCAACCCGGTGCCGCGGACGACGAGTTTCGCGACTTTCGGATTGTGCGTCGGGGCGTCGCTGCCGACGGCCTTTGCCAGTTCGTTGGCGGCGGCGATGGCATTTTGTGTTTGCTCGCGCGGGACGGTAAAGCTGATGTTCGCGCGGCCGCTTCGACCGACGCTCTGCACAATCATGTCAACGATGACCGCGTCTTTGGCAATGGTCTCAAACACCGTGGCGGCCAGCCCCGGCTGGTCCGGCACGTGGGTCAGTGTCACGCGAGCCTGTGTTTCGTCGAGCGTAATCGACTCAATGATCGTGTCTTCCATCCCGGTCAGTCGCGAAAGGTATTCGCCTTCCAGCTTGTCGGGCGAAGGCTTGCCATCGGCTTTCAGTACAACCGGCCCCCGGGCGTCAGCCGGTTTGACGTGCAGCGCGTATGCGGCATGGACGATTTGCAACGCCTTGAGTGCGTTTTCCTGCTTGACGAGGACCGAGATTTTGATTTCGCTCGTCGTGATCATCATAATATTGATGTTGTGGTCGGCCAGCGCGCGGAACATGCGCTGGGCAACGCCCGGCTGGTTGGCCATTTGAAGCCCGACGACCGACACTTTGGCGACGTCCGTATCCGTTTCGACGCTTTCCGCCCCGACCGCTTCGGCGACTTTCCGCGTGATGTCCATCGTGAGCGGCAGGTCGTCTTTCACAACGGTAAACGAAATGTCCGTCCGGCCGTCGCTGCTCACGTTCTGCACGATCATGTCGGTCGCGATTTTCGCTTCGGCGATTTTCGTAAACAGCGTCATGGCCACGCCGGGACGGTCGGGTGCGCCGACGAGTGTGACCCGGGCTTCATTTTTCGCCAAAGCCGCACCGCAGACCGGCTCGGTCAGCGATTCGGGCGTGTCAACGATCCAAGTGCCCGGGATGTCACTGGCACTGTTCCGCACAACAACAGGCACGTTGTATTTTTTCGCAAATTCAATCGACCGGCTGTGCATGACGCCCGCCCCCATGCTGGCAAGTTCGAGCATTTCATCGTAACTGATGCGGTCCACCTGGCGCGCTTCGGGAACCAGCCTCGGGTCGGTCGAATACACGCCATCCACGTCCGTGTAAATCTCACAGGCGTCGGCTCCAAGTGCCGCCGCCAAAGCCACAGCGGTCGTGTCACTGCCACCGCGTCCGAGGGTCGTGATGTCACCGTTGTCATCCACGCCCTGGAAGCCGGCGGCGATGACGATTTTGCCCTCGTTCAGGCTACGACGCATCGTTTCGGTCGCAATGGAGCGAATACGGGCTTTCGTGTGCGCACTGTCCGTCAAAATGCCGATTTGCGTCCCGGTAAAACTGACCGCCTGGTAGCCAAGCGTTTCGAGGGCAATGGCCATCAGCGAAATTGTCACCTGTTCGCCGGTTGACATCAGCATGTCCATTTCGCGGGTCGAAGGGCGGTCAGTGATCTCCTTGGCCAGCGCAATCAGTTGGTCGGTCGTTTTTCCCATCGCGCTGACGACCATGACCACTTTATGGCCTTCTTTGGCCGTGCGAATCGCCTTTCTTGCAGCGGCGAGAATCTTTTGGGTGTCGGCGACACTCGATCCGCCAAATTTCTGGACTACAATGGACATGGTTCTTTTCCCCTTCTAAATTTGAGGTGCATTTTCAGCGATATTTGGGACAACGGACAGGAACAGAATGTTTGCACAATCGCAATGAAATCGGGTGTGTTGTGGTTGTAAGTGATTCTCCCAACAGCACATCCCACTCTTGATACGGCTGATTCTTTATTATGGCAAACTTTGTATGATCGACAAGAGCGGCGTCATCATTTTTTCCTGTTGATTCGTCCGGCACATAAATTCACAAGCCGCATCAGAGCCGCAACGGTTACGGAGCGGTTATCCCCGTTCGACCGCTCCGTAACACACGCGGTTCTGATTCGGTGGTCACGCCGTGATCGCCCTACTTTGATCCTACCTTGAGTTCGGCAATCGTGAGTCAGCGTAATTCCCCATTTTTTCAAGCGGTAAGGGCCGGAAACCGGTTGCTGTGTAAAACGGGCTGTCGTTGGGCGGCAGGGTGATTTTCGTGCCGTCGAGTGAGGTTTTGAACCAATCGGTCTCGTGGAAAATGGCACGCACAACACCCTGGGCAACGGCGATATTGTCATGCACGACGTTTTGGCCGTGTTCGTGGTAGTCAAACGCATCATTGACAAAGGCAATGTTGCCGACGATGTAGTTGCGGTCCGCGTTTTTCGGAAGATCGGCCAAATCGGGGTAACGGTCAATGTGCGGCGGCTTGGCCGGGTCGATTCCGGCGTCAATGGTCGAGCGTTTCCAGAAATGACTTTCCGGCTTGAGATTTTCGAGCCATCGCCGCTCGCCCCAGGGCGAATAACTGAATGCGGCCTGCGAATCGACGATCAAATTGTTTTCAGCGATGTTGTCTTTGCCGCCGTGAATTTGAATGGCACCAAAACGTCCGCCGGCACTTCGCACGAAGATATTGCCGTACATCACCACGCCGCTAATCATGTCGTCGAGCCGGATGCCCGACTGCCCCGCGACGTTCCATTGGTTGCCGATGTTCGACCAGTAGTTGTAGCGGATGAGGTTCCCGCGGCAGACCGGGTCGCCCCACATGTCGATGCCCGACTGGTCGTCCGATTCCTGCACCACGCGGTTAATGCGGTTGTATTCAATGGTGTGATCGAAACCACCCATGC
>WRMR01000533.1 GCA_009776995.1 Planctomycetaceae bacterium
CGACCGGCGGATGGCAAACGCCCGAAAAGCGACACAGCCTGTTGCGTTGGGGGACGTCCGACGGACGCAAAATCGGTGCCATTTCGCGATACCCAAGCGACGCGAATTCCAGCGAGACCTTCCTGCAACTGCCGAAAAAACTCGGACAGATGCTCGAAGGGGATTACGCTCCGACCATCACGTTAGCCCATTACCCGAAACATGCGCGTCGTTGGCTCAACGACCTGATTGTTGCGGCGCAATACGCGCCGGTGTTCGGGCGGTTTCATTCGCTCAGTGCTTTTTTCAAAACGACGAAATTCACTGGTGAAACCAAGCCGCTCGACGAAGCGATGTATGCCAAATCACGGCAACTTGTCGAGGCGGTCGAAAAAAAGCGGCCCAATCCTGTTTCTGCATGGGGTGATTATCACCAACTCCTGCAGCGTTGCAATCAAATCGCGACACTGGCAACGCTAACGGCATCCGTTGCAGGTAAAAAAAGCGGTGTGCCGATTCAAGCGTTTGCCGAAGCCTGTAGCTTTCTTGAATTGTTCGATGCAGCCAAACGGCAACATGACCGGCAATTGTACGGCGAGATGAATACTGATTGTGCGAGAGTCGATTTGAGTGATTTCGCCGCCGAAGCGGACCGCGTCATCAAACGGCTTTCGTGTTACCTGAGTGCGGCATTGACGGCACAGCCCGTTGATGAGATCATTGCGCGGAATGAAGCGTCATCGCAGTCTTTTTCCGACGATTGGGGATACCTGTTGCTCAACCCTTCGCCACATTCGCGAAGTATATTGATTGATATTTCCGGGTTACCTGCATTGCCGGCCGTTCGTAAAGAAACGGAGACGTCGTCATCGTCGCCGGTTCTTATGGCACGCGACAATGGCTTGCGAAAAGAAGCGATTGTCGAAGTCCCGCCGTTTGGTTATGCCTGGATGGGGTGTGATCCGGAAACGGTTGATGCGGCAACAGGGTTATCGCAAGACAATCCAACCGGACAAGCACGCGAAACCCTTGCAAAAAAGGTACTCGGTCTGTTTGGCGGGAAGAAGGAAACTAGTCCGCCATTGATGATTGATCAAGTGGAAGACGAGGGCTATTACCTGCGGAACGAGTTTTTTGAACTGCGGGTGGACGAGACAACGGGTGCGGTCGTATCGCTGTTTTATTACAACAAACGCGGCAACCGGCTCGCACAGCAACTTGCGTTCCGCTTCCCCGACGAAGTACGCAAACAGGACGCGCGTTCGACAAAAGACGGCAACGCCGGTTACAGTATCATGGCAGCGGACAAGATCGAAGTAACGGCCAACGGCCCTTTGCGGGCGGTGCTGAAAACCACCGGTCGTCTCATGCACTTCGATGGTTCGCTTGTTGCACGGTTCGAGCAGACAATCACCGTCTCGCGCGGCAGTAAAATAGTGCGGTTTGACATCACAATCACGCCAGAAATGCCGCCCGGCGACAGTCCGTGGGACTCCTGTTACGCCGCCCGGTTTGCGTGGGGGAACATGGGTTACGAACCGTATATCGGCATGACTTCGGGGCGACACGACTGTCTGACGAAGTACGTCGAAGCCCCGTACTTCGTTGACCTGCGGGATGAAATGCAATCGCTGACCGTGTTCGGACACGGCCTGCCGTATCATCGCCGCACAAACGACACGCGGCTTGACACGCTTTTGATCGTGAAGGGCGAACAGCGGCAGTCGTTCCGCATTGATGTTGCTGTTGATACGCCTTGCCCGATGACCGTTGCACAGGAACTTATGGTGCCGCATGAACCGTTGGTGATTCGTTCGCCGAAACCGAAAATCCCGACCGCCTGGCTCTTTTCGTTTGATGCAAAGAACATCGTCATGCCCAGGTGCGAACCGTTGTTTGACGAGGTTTGGCAACCATCGGCAAAACAGGTTGACAACACATCACACAACGAATCATCGGCATCTGACATATCAGCAAGTGACACATCACCAGACGATGCGTCAACGTACAACGCGATGAGCGAACCGGGGTACGGATATGACGGTGTTTACTCCCCGGATGGCAAGCCGCAACAAGATCATGCAAATGCCGAAGTGGAAAAGGAACCGCGCAACAGCATCGACGAAGGCTGGTGTTTCCCGACGCTCGCAACGAGCTTGCGGGACGAAGGACGACCATTGACCGGAATGCGACTCTGGCTACTCGAAACCGAAGGGCAGCGCACCACGCTGACTTTCCGGTCGTTTCGCCCGGTCAAAGCGGCACGCGTCGTCGATTTCGAACTGAACGAAGAAAAAACACTGACCGTCACGGACGATCGCATCACGGTTCCTTTTGCCCCGCACGAGTTTTTGCCGATGGAAATCCGGTTTTGATCATCACCAGGTAGTCTTTTATGATCAATCATCATAAAAACAATACTATTTTCTTGCCTGGAATGAAAAAAATGCTATGATAATACGAAGAGTCAGTCATGAAAGACCTGAGACCAACTGCTTGCAAATGGAGGAAAAGATGACCGTTAAAGAAACGGTGCAACAGCTTGTGGCCGGGCTTCCGGATGATGTGACGTGGGATGAAGTTCAGTACCGTGTCTATTTGAGGCAGGTGGTTGCCGAGTCGGACGCACAAATCGCCAGAGGCGAGGGGGTTCCCCAGAAAGAAGCCGAGGAAAGGCTTGCCCAATGGCTCGAATAACCCTCCATTGGACGCCGAAATCCATACAACAGATGGGCGGTATCGCAGACTATATCGCCCAGGGTTCGTGGACAAAAACAAACATTTTACTCAGGAGTAACCAATGACAGTTATTTCATGCACTTACAACGGTGACAGTCAAACCACACTGCAACATTCGGACAACCAGGCCGAGATACGGACCGACTTGCCTCCGGACAACGGCGGTAAGGGACGCGAATTTTCGCCGACCGACCTGTTCGCCTCGTCGCTGGGAGCCTGTGCCATGACAATCATGGGCTATATGGCTGAATCACAGGGTCAATCCATCACGGGGACCCGCG
>WRMR01000534.1 GCA_009776995.1 Planctomycetaceae bacterium
TATAGCTGAACAGCAACCGTGCGTTGGCGAATTTCTGCCACATATCGCCCGGCATCTGATCCATGATCGAACGCTTGCCATGCACCACTTCATCGTGCGAAATCGGCAACACGAAATTTTCATGGAACGCATAAATCAGGCTGAACGTCAATTCGTCGTGGTGGTATTTGCGGTGAACCGGGTCGTGCCGCATGTAACGCAGCGTGTCGTTCATCCAGCCCATGTTCCATTTCATGGAAAAGCCCAGCCCGCCGGTGTAAGTCGGACGCGACACGCCTCCCCACGCGGTCGATTCCTCCGCAATGGTCAACACGCCCTTGTGTTGCAAGTGGACTTCCTCGTTCATTTTTTTGATGAACTCAATCGCCTTGATATTCTCGCGGCCGCCGTACTCGTTGGGAACCCATTCGCCCTCATTGCGGCTGTAATCAAGGTACAGCATCGAAGCGACCGCATCAACGCGAAGGCCGTCAATATGGTATTTATCGAGCCAGAACAGCGCGTTCGAGATGAGAAAGTTGCGCACTTCGTTGCGGCCGTAGTTAAAGATGTTGGTGCCCCAATCCTGGTGTTCACCCTGACGCGGGTCGGCGTGTTCGTAAAGGGCCGTGCCGTCAAAACGGCGGAGACCGTGTCCGTCTTTCGGGAAGTGAGCCGGAACCCAGTCGAGAATCACGCCGATGCCGTTCCGGTGGCACAGATCAATGAAGTACATGAAATCTTCCGGCGTCCCGTAACGGCCGGTCACGGAATAATAACCGACGATCTGATAACCCCAGCTTGCCGAAAGCGGGTGTTCGGCGATGGGCATCAGCTCAATGTGTGTGTAGCCCATCTGCTTGACATACTCGACAAGTTGATCGGCCGTATCGCGGTACGAAAGCCACTTGCAGGGATCATCACCCGGTCGTCGCCACGAACCCAAATGGACTTCGTAAACCGACACCGCCTGGTGCTGCCAGTCGAAGGCCTTGCGCTGTTCAAGCCATTCGGCGTCGTTCCAGGCGTACTTCGACAAATCGGCCACGATCGACGCCGTGCAGGGCGGCATTTCGGCGTAAAATCCGTAAGGGTCTGAACGCTCAGTGATGACGCCGTCGGCCTGTTTGATGTGAAACTTGTAAACTTCGCCTTCGCCGATTTCAGGAATGAATATTTCCCAGAAACCCGACGGAATGCGTTTTTGCAACAGGTGGCGGCGGCCGTCCCACTTGTTGAAGTTGCCGACGACACTGACGCCGCGCGCGTTGGGTGCCCAAACGGCGAAATTGACGCCAGAAACACCGTCAACTGTCCGTAAATGGGCACCGAGTTTCTCGTAACTGCTCCAATGCGTACCTTCGCCGAGCAGATAAATGTCGAAATCACTCAAAAAATGAGGAAAAGCATAAGGATCACGTGTCTTGCTGGTCATACCGCCTGGTTCCTTGGTTTCGATAAGATAGTCAAAGCGTTGGGCGTCATTTCCGTTCTTCGTGTGAAGTGTCGGACAGGTTGCTTCGTACAGGCCGCCGGGATGAATTTGCGTCATTTTAACACGTTTCATATCGTGCGTCGGGTCAATCACCCAAGCTTTTTCCGCATTCGGAAGGTAGGCACGCACGGCAACGGTTTCGCCGCGACGCAGTTTCTCCGTGTGGGGACCTAAAATTTCAAACGGACATTCATGGCACCCGGCAAGGAGTGCCCCGATACTCTCTGGCGACAGTGTGGATTGCACCGATAGTTTCTCCTGATACTCGTTCTGATTTCAAGTTTCTCGCGGGGGGATTTCACGCAAAACCGTGCCATCAAACAATCAAAGCCGCGACAGTCATGGAGCGGTTGAAGTGGAATCACCGCTCGGTAACCCTCGCGGCTCTGATTTCATTGGCTCTGAAATCCTGGCGTAACATTTTCGGGATGTGTGTCGCAAGGTTTCCTGGGTGCAAAAATCGGTGACACAACATCAATTGGTGGGGGAGGGGAGAATTTGCACTCTCAATACGGGTATCGGTGAAAATTTGTACAAACTTCGTATATTATGCAGTCATTCCATTTTTGACAATTATTCTCAATATGATTGTGGTTAAGCAATGTGAGTTAGATACATAATTTAGTAAATTATACTGCAATATGACTGTCATGTCGATCATTTCTCGCTGGAAACCTCAAAAAATACACTTGCAACTGCACAAACTTGCCAGCAAGTGTATAATTGAACCGTCAGAAAGCAATTTTGCAGTCGTTTCGTTGTCTTTCGCAGAGGCAAACAGCAAAACACGCTCTGTGTTTCTGCGGGAAATATTTTGATAAAGGTAAAAGATTTATGAGCGGAAAAGTCATAGAATTGGATTTGGCGGAAAATTTTCAAACGGAAACGCAATCCGGTGTCGTTTTGGTCGATTTTTCAGCGACCTGGTGCCGGCCATGTCAGATGCAACTGCCGATTCTCAACCAAATTGCGGAAAAAATGGGTGACGCGGTTCGAGTCCTGAAAATTGATACGGACAAGTTCGGTGCCATTGCCCAGCAGTATGGCGTTTCGAGCATTCCCCTGCTTCTCATTTTCAAAAACGGCCATGTTGTCGAGAGTTTTACCGGGTTACAAGATGAGAGAACCCTCGCCGGTGCCTTGAGCAACCATCTCGGAACGGCGTAACCGGCAAAAAAGACCGACATGGGCGGCGGTATGCATATCAATCCGGGACCGAAAGGTGATCCTTTCGGGGAATAGTACCCCCACCAAACTTACTTTTGTGGGTAAATGAAATTACCGGATTGTCGACTTCCATCCCGGCATTATGGTGGACGAGCCTTTTCCAACTCTTCAAAAACAATGGCAAAAAAGAAATTTTCAAACGATTCCGATAGAGATTATGAAAATCCTGGTCAGTAGTTCGTAAGTTGAATGTCAATTCAACATAATTCTAGCTCTTTTAATGACAAGAAGTTACAAACAGTGAAGTTGACGATAATAATGAAACAATAATAGGGAAATTTTCT
>WRMR01000535.1 GCA_009776995.1 Planctomycetaceae bacterium
TGTGACTAAGATTCCCCGCGCACGATGGCGTTTGAGTATCTGGCAGTCCCGCATTTCAAGTTCAGCGTTCCAGGTTTTGTTCTCCAGCGCATCTTTTGCCTTGATCGTTTCAGGAATTTTCTCTTCAAAAATGATATGCCTGGCTATCAAAGTCGAGCCGTCCCGGATTTCTTTGATCTCCTTGATTCGATTCGTTTGGCCTCGCTGCATGGTGGCACCGTCGATGAACCAAACCTCGTCACCGACTCCCAGGATGTATGACGCACTTCCCCGGTCACTGGTTTTCACCGCAACGGTGGTGTCGTCAACCCGTTCTTCGATCATGACATTCATCCCATGCAGGTTCAGGAAATCGTCACCCATTCCCTCTTGTGTACAATTCTCGATTTTGACCAAACCCTTGCAGGTATTGAGGTGAAAACCGTCGGCAATCAGGCTGAAAACGCGATCCTTTTTATCGTTCGTTTTGTAATTGACATTGCGGAGCGTGAGGTTCTCGGTTTTGAACGCGACAACGCCGTGGCTGAGTGCGTGGTAGAGGTCGATGTTTTCCAGCGTGACATCCTTGTTTCGATTCAGGTCGAAGCCGACAAGAATATAGCGTCCCAACCAAAGGGCGATGTAGGTCCCCGGCTCGGCTTTGTATCCGGGTTTACCGTGAAAACGAATGACACCATCGCCGCGATCTTCCGGATTTCGGTTGAAGAAATCGGCATGGCCGATCGCGCCATCGCGCGTTGTATAGACCATCTCCTTGGTGTCCTTGTCGAACAGGAGAGTGTAACCGTCAATTTTGCGTTTCCAGCCTTCGCCGATGAAAAGGAGATTGCCATCGGTGATTTCGTAAGGATATTCGTTCGTATCGAATCGGATATCGACGTAATCGCCGGTGGTGTCAACGATGTTACCCTGGACGATGTAGGGCTTTTCCCAATCGACGCTGAAATTGCGGGCAGTAACGCTTTCGCAATCATTGAAAGTGCAAATGCCCATCGTACCGTGAAAAATGAATTCGCTCTCTTCGCCTTCGATGATGAGATTCTTCATACCATCCACCCGGATGCCGAAGGTACGATCACGGCCTTCCGGGTTGAAAAAATGGTATTGCCCCTTGGGAAAAACAAGCGAAACGGCAACTGCCCCCGAATCGGACTTGGCCCGGCAGGCGCGAATGGCCGCCTCGACCGCAGCAAACGTATTCTTGCGACTGCCCGGTTCGGCCCCAAAGTCTGTGATCAGAATCCGTTCCGCTTCTGCGGCAAATAATACCGGAGTAACGAGGAAAAACAGTAAAAAACTGAGTGTACTCAAATGTTTCATCATGGTTTGTGCCCCTACAGTTATCGTTTTGTCAGCAAACAACTTGCCATATTGTAGCAGAAAATCATATCTTGTATAATGGCCAAATGCAATGTACCAACCCACAACGGAGCCCGCCTATGCCACGCACCCTTTTCCTATCCATCCTGTTCCTGCTTTTCTTCGTTCCTAATGCAAGTGCAACAGAGTTTCGGCTTTGGTTTTACCTGCCGACGAATTTGCTTGTGGATGCCAACGTTGATCGCGGGATTGAGCTTTTACATCGGGCGGCAAATGCGGGTTACACCGGTGTTTTGCTGACCGACAGCAAGTTTTGTCGCTGGGGGCAATTGCCCGACCGTTATGAATCCAACGTCAAACGCTTTCGCGACGAATGCCGTCGGTTGAATCTCGAATGCTTTGTCGCGGTGTGCCCTGTCGGATACTCGAACGACCTTTTGAACCTCGACCCCAACCTCGCTGAAGGCTTGCCTGTGATTGACGCCCCGTTTGTGGTCAAAGACGGGCAGCTTGTCCCGGAGCAACCGACAACGCCGATCCTGAAAAACGGCGGCTTTGAGGAACATCGCAACAACAACCCCGTCGGCTGGGGATTTGTCGATGCACCTGGCGCGACGAGTTTCATTGACCCCGACGTGAAAACCGAAGGCAGTGTTTCGCTGCGAATGCAGGAAAGCGGCGACAACCCGCCGCCCAACTGGCGCGCCATGCAAGCGATCAACGTCGAACCATTCCGTTATTATCACATCTCCGTCATGGTGAAAACGAAGGATTTCCCCACTGCCGACACGCGAATCGCCGTACTCACCGCCGATGGCCGATCACTCAACTTGCACATGCCCCGACTCAAGCCCACGGACGACTGGCGACGCATCGACATCACGTTCAACAGCCTTGAGTACAAGACGGTCAACCTCTATTTCGGAACTTGGGGAGCCAAACGCGGCAAAATCTGGTGGAACGACGCCAAAGTCGAACCGGCTGGATTTGTCAACGTTCTGCGACGCGATGGCACACCATTCACTGTCAAGAGCGAAGATGGCACGACTGTTTTCACCGAAGTCCGCGACTTTGGAAAAATCGTCGATCCCCAACTCGGCAATGACCCGTATCTTGGCTGTTACACTGCATGGCACGAACCACCGGTCGTCCGCATTCCGTCGGAAAAGACGAACTCCGCAAACTCGTGGAACTGTTTCGGGCCAACATCGCCCAGTACAAGAGTCCGCATTACGACGAGTCGAATACGCGGACGGATTTTATTGACAAGTTTTTCGAGTTGCTCGGTTGGGATGTTCGCAACGTGGCCGGATATTCGGAGCAGTACCGCGATGTTGTGCGGGAAGATCGTGTCGTCATTGACAACCGGCCCAAGGCACCGGATTACTCGTTTCGTATCGGCGGCCACCGGAAGTTTTTCGTTGAAGCCAAGAAGCCGTCCGTCAATATTAAAGGACTCGTAAATAAATAACCTGTTCAATTATGGGCCTTTCTCGGCGGGATTTTATAGTTCCATTTTCCCAAGATGTCATTTCGGGTGATGTTCAAGGCTTTGAGTTGTTCTTCGGTGATTTTTCGTTTTGTTTGGTAAGTATTGTGGTCTTCCATCGCATAAACTTTCAAGCCGGTACTGCTCGTTGTATGGCCGATCAAAT
>WRMR01000536.1 GCA_009776995.1 Planctomycetaceae bacterium
TGGAACGTGAACGGCTTTTACTACGAGAAATCCTGCAATCCAGCCCCGTCTGTTTTTCGATTGTCGTTGATGGGATCGTTCATTTTGCAACGCCATTCATGCGGGAATTTTTCGGAATCGATGATGGAGAAAATCTGGTGAATTTCTTCCATGAGACCGATTTCGGCAACAAGCTGTTCGCCGAACTGCATGAAAAGAAACTCGTTCACTGGCAGGCCGTGACGATGAAAACGAAAAGCGGCGAACGCAGGGAAATGCTTGCCAATCTCTTCATGACCGATTACAATGAAATGAAGGGTGTGATGGTCTGGCTGGTGGATGTTACCCAGATACGGGCCATCGAGGAAGACCTCAAACAAGCACTCGAAACCGCCGAACATCTTTCGAAGGTCAAAACTGAGTTTTTGACCAACATGAGCCACGAAATTCGTACGCCGATGAATGCGGTTCTCGGCATGATCCACCTGATCTGGCAAACGGAATTGAGCACCGTGCAGGTGAACTATCTTGATACGATGGAACAATCCGCCCAATTACTGCTTCACATCATCAACGATATTCTCGACTTTTCCAAAATCGAAGCGGGCAGACTCGTGTTGGCTCCGACTTTTTTTTCGCTCCGGGGAATCATCGAGGAAGCGTTTGCCATGTTCTCAAATCTCATCTCGCAAAAGAATCTCGGCTATGGATTGGACATCGCCCCGGAGATTCCTCCTGTGGTTTTTGGTGACTCCCTTCGATTGAAACAGGTGCTCATCAATTTATTCAGTAACGCCGTCAAATTCACGTCAAAAGGGAGCATTCGGCTCGAAGCAAAACTTGGGCAGCGCACCGAAGATTGCGGCACAAAACACGCCGTTGTACGGTTTTCCGTAAGCGACACGGGAATCGGTATTTCAGAAGAAAGCATTGAACGCTTGTTTTTGCCGTTTGTCCAATCCGACGCTTCAATGACGCGAAAATACGGAGGCACCGGGCTGGGGTTGGCCATCAGCAAAAATCTCGTCGAAATGATGGGAGGAAGCATCTGGTGTGAAAGCCGGACAGGTCAAGGAACGACGTTTTTTTTTACGATCAATTTCGGGTTGCCCGCAGACGAGCGGCAAACCAAAGAAATCCAGGACGACGCAGAGGCTGTTGTCAGGGGCGATTTGAACTACACGGAAAAGCGAAAAACCGACAAACAAAGAACCAAGGAGATCGAGATTCCCGAATCTCTGCATGGTTTGCCGATCCTGCTGGCGGAAGACAATAAAATCAATCAAATGGTCGCCAGAGAACTACTCAAACGCAAAGGTTTTGAAGTCGACATCGCCAATAATGGAAAAGAGGCGGTCGATATGCTCTCTCAGAAACATTACGGGGTCATTTTGATGGACATTCAAATGCCGGAAATGGACGGTTTTCAAGCGACCGAATTGATACGAAAAAATCCGCGGTACACTGAACTGCCGATCATCGCGATGACGGCTCACGCGATGGCAGGCTATCGGGACCTGTGCCTTGAGGCCGGAATGAACGATTATACGACCAAGCCGATCGTGCCGGAAACATTGTATGAACTTATTGTTCGATGGGGAAAACCGTAGAGGGGGCGGTGATAATTTGGCGAAGATGTTGGCATTGGAGAATTCAGGGAAGTTATTTACGCGCAGACCCTATAAATACGACAGCGCAATGTTTGCGACGCAACATGGAAATGAAAGCCTTATTTTTCTTAACAAAATAACCTCAGTACCAAAGTCTTCCTCGCTCTATCAACCTTATTACCTTATTTTTTCTCCGGGGTCGTTAAGATAAGGTAATAAGGTTGTTTGTCAGGAAAAATAAGGTGAAAATAAGGTTAAAGTTCCAAGACTTTATTGCGCTGCCGTACTAAGGAGTGAATGGATGTCCAAAAAACGCCTGTTGATTATTGAGGACGAGGTCGACGTTCTTGACATGCTTGAACTTCGACTCGTCAAGGAACGTTTCGAGGTTTTGAAAGCGGCGAATGGAGAAACCGGCTTGCAAAAGGCGGTTTCCGAAGAACCGGACTTGATACTTCTTGATTTAATGTTGCCGCTTCTGCCCGGCCTGGACGTGTTGAAAAGTCTTCGTGCCAACCTTCCAACCGCGAACACGCCGGTCCTTATCCTCAGCGCACGCGGCGAAGAAAGCGACATCATCGTCGGGCTTGAACTTGGGGCCGACGATTACGTCGTCAAACCGTTCGGCATGTCCGTGCTGGTTGCGCGAATCAACGCTCTGCTGCGGCGGACGGCTTCCTCAGAGGAGGACGCGGCAAATTTTTTACGGCTCGGTGCGGTCGAAATTGATGTCGACCGATTTCAGGCCTTCGTTGACGGAAGCCCGATCACGCTCACGAAAACGGAATTCCGAATCCTTTACGCCCTCGCAACATCGAAAGGAAGGGTTCTGACACGTAACCAGTTGATCGACAAAGCGATTGGAGCCGACGCAATGGTTACGGATCGGACCATTGACGTTCACTTGACATCGCTCCGCACAAAGCTTGGGACGGCAAGAGACGTTATCGAAACAGTCCGCGGTATTGGCTACCGTTTTAACGCGCGGAGTACACAGCAGAACTGAAAACGTCACACCGAAAATGCTTTGCCGAAATTGAACGATGAACGGGCACACATGCCCGTTTTTGGCAAGACGGCATCACGACCGTGGATGATTTTTTCACACGGGGATCTATCGCGGCTTGCGCCGCGGTCCGGGCCGCATGGGATGCAGAAAACTTCAGTTGCACGTTTGCCTGCAAAATTTTCTACGCTCCCTGTTGAACCGTTGGAATAAAAATGCCGGTCAGATTGCCGTTGTCGCCTGGTCTGCTACAATGCGGGTGTCCTTCTTCCTTTTTTCCCTTAACCTGCGATGACTCCTTACGCAAATCCAGACAACGGCGACCGCTCCGACGGAGACTCTTTTTGGAACGATTCACCGCAGCGGGTGTCACGCCTGC
>WRMR01000537.1 GCA_009776995.1 Planctomycetaceae bacterium
AGGAAACCATGACCAACGCCGTTTCGGCGAAACGCTGGTTGCTTGATGCGATCAAGAACGACGACGCCGTTGCGAAACATTTTGTCGCCCTTTCGACAAACGGTCCAAAAGTCGCCGAATTCGGGATTGACCCGGCGAACCGGTTCGAATTCTGGGACTGGGTCGGTGGACGCTATTCGCTCTGGTCGGCAATCGGACTTTCGATTTCGCTTGCCGTTGGGTTCGGGAATTTTGAAAAATTGCTCGAAGGTGCGTTTGAAGCGGACCAGCATCTCCGCTCGACGCCGTTTGCCAAAAACATCCCGGTTATGATGGGATTGCTCGGGGTTTGGTATAACAACTTCTGGGATGCTGATTCTTGCGCGATTTTGCCTTACGATCAATACATGCACCGTTTTCCCGCGTTTCTCCAGCAAGGGGATATGGAGAGCAATGGAAAAAGCGTTGACCGGGACAACCAGCCGATCACCTGTTCAACCGGCCCGATCATTTGGGGTGAGCCGGGCACCAACGGGCAACATGCGTTTTACCAGTTGATTCACCAGGGGACAAAGTTGATCCCCTGCGACTTTTTGGCGTCGATCAAGTCGCACAATCCGCTCGGGGATCATCACCGAAAGTTGCTTTCGAACTTTTTTGCCCAGACGGAAGCGTTGATGAAAGGGAAAACGCTTGAAGAGACCTCGGAAGAACTCCGCCAAAGCGGTTTGCCGGAAGAAGAGGTCCGGCGGCTGGCTCCTTCCAAAGTTTTTCCCGGCAATCGACCGACGAATTCGTTTTTCTATGAAAAACTGACACCGAAAACGCTCGGAACGTTGATCGCTTTGTACGAACACAAGATTTTCGTGCAGGGGATCGTTTGGAACATCAATTCCTTTGATCAAATGGGAGTCGAACTCGGCAAGCAACTGGCCAACGCGATTCTCCCCGAACTCGCGGACGACCGCCCGGCCTCTTCGCACGATTCGTCCACCAATGGGTTGATTAACTATTATAAGCGTCAATCGTAAGCGAATCGAAACATTCGCCGGTGTACGCCGCTGGGATGGGGGGTTGGTTGTTCAAACAGGGAACCGGTTTATAATGCCCTTTTATTTTTAGCCCACACTCCACAACCTACAGTTGAATCGTGCAACGCATCCTGTTGAAATCGAAAATTCATCGGGCGACATTGACTGCGACCGATCTGCACTACGAAGGGAGCATTACGATTGATGCCAAACTCTTGCGGGCGGCGGACATCCTGCCTGGCGAACAGGTTCACGTTCTGAATCTTAACAACGGCTCGCGGCTTATCACTTACGCCATTGAAGGGCCGGAAGATTCCGGCCTCATACTTCTGAACGGGCCGGCCGCAAGGTCGGGAATGCCTGGTGATATGATCGTCGTTCTCACCTACGCGCACGTCGACGAGAAAGAACTCGCGGGTTACAGGCCGACCATCCTGACCGTCGACGAGACGAACAAAATTAAGGGCACAAAGCATGGGGCATAGGATTTGCTAGAGATGGTCCTCTGTCCGAATGGAAAGAAAAATCCTTGACTTCTGGTTTGTTTTCACTTTGGGAACAGTGCTCTTTCGAACCATTGTTTTTGACTCAAACGGAAAGAAATTTAACGATCCTCCAAATTACCGTGGACCCACCCGCACATTCCTCTCACATTCTTTGGTACGAAGCGGAACTGATTTGTCGCTATTTTTTGGAATATGTCAACCGCGGCGACGTCTCCCTGAATATCAAACGTATGGAGCCGGTCGGCGATTTTCGGCGGCTTTGCGATACAGTCGGTCAACTGGAATTTTTGATCGTGTGTGACCGAAACGACCGATTATTCGATCTCCTATACCGTTGTCCAGCCGTCGCCAAACCGATTTCCCAGACAAATGACGGCTTGATCGTGCAACTCGTCCGGTCGATTCCGCCCAAGACCGAATTTCATGTCCTCGTGCCCGAAACCACAACACCGCCGTTTCACGGAATCAATGTACACTTTCACACGGTTGCCGAATCCAATTTCGGCACGGCCCTCTGGAAACGGACCGGCTCTGCGAAACATCTCCGGCAAATGGAAAAATGTTCGGCAGAACCATTTTCTTCCGGGTTTCCCGAAGAAGTGGATTTTTTTCATTCGTTGGGATTGTCCTGGATTCCGCCTGAACTGCGTGAAGGACGGCAGGAGGTCGAGTGGGCGATTGACCACTCGCTCCCGGATTTGATTGTCCTCGAAGACTTGAAAGGGGATCTGCATTCCCACTCGGACCGGACCGATGGGCAGGACGACCTGAAAAGCATGGCCCGGGAAGCCCAAAAGCACGGGTTGGAATACATTGCCGTGACCGACCACACCAAACGGGTTGCGCAGTGTAACGGCATGAACGAAAAGCAACTGCTTCGCCAATGGAGCCAATTCGACAAAATTCAGGCGGAAATCGACAAAGAAGCCGGGGAAGCCGCCCTGAAACCGATCCGCTTGCTCAAAGGGGTCGAGGTGGACATCCTCGAATCCGGCGAAATGGACCTTGCCGACGAAGTGCTGGCCCAAGCGGACTGGGTTGTTGCCAGTCTGCATTTTGGCAGTTCGCAGCCGCGAAGCCGATTGACGCGACGTATGCTTAATGCGATTGAAAATCCGAATGTTTGTGTCATTGCACACCCGACAGGCCGGTTTTTGCCGGATTATCCACCGATGGACGTCGATTGGGAGCAAGTTTTCGCGGCGGCGGCTCAGTATGGTTGTTTTTTGGAGCTTAACTCGCATCCGAAACGGCTCGACTTGGACGATGCCGGCTGTATTCGAGCGAAAGAACTGGGGATCAAAATCGTGATTTCCAGCGACGCGCACTCGGCGGATGCTTTGTCCGTAACCCGCTATGGAATCAACCAGGCCCGCCGGGCCGGACTCCAGGCCGACGATGTCGCCAACACGAGATCATGGGCCGAACTGAAGAACATTTGTCGAAAGTCTGAATT
>WRMR01000538.1 GCA_009776995.1 Planctomycetaceae bacterium
GTGTGCGACTTTTTTTGTTCCGTAAACTGACCGGGACGAATGGCCTCTTGCGACTTGGGGGCTTGAATCCTGGCGTCAAGACCGGTGGCGGCAGGTGCCGATTTTCTCTGCTCTTCCCGGAGTTGATATTGGGCGACAACGATTTCGGCGTCAACCATCTTTTGCCGATACGCCCGCAGTTCCTCTTGCGTTGCGGTCCCTTTCGCGGCAAGCTGTTCCACACGTTCGTAATCCAGTTTGGCCAGTTCAAACAGGCGTTGGTAACAGCCAAGCAGGTTTTCCCGTTCACGGGTCACCGTATCAGGTTCAATAACCCAATTTGGGCAGTCGATGATGAAACTCGAAAGCGTGATCTTCGCTTTGAGAAGCGGACGTTCCGCATCAAGGAGTTGCGCTTCCGTTACCATTCCTCGTTTGCGGAGTTCTTCAACTCTTTGATAATTTTCCTCTTCCAAGGAGACCTGGAGTCGGTACAGGGTTTGCAAGTGTCGGATTTGTGCATCCAGAACTTGCGCGGAATCCGTACGTCTGACGACCCGATGGGCTTCGACTGTTGCAGCCACTTCGTCCCGCCCTGCACGCAAGCGGTTTTCAAGGTTCTCGCGAAGATTATCATTTTTCTTTTGCCCGTCCATCTTGTCCGTTTCTTGCGGAACGTTGACGGGATTTGCATCATTCCGCGCAACAACATCTTCCGCCATTTGCGGGTTGATTGGTGTTGGCAGGGCTTGCCAGTGGGGAACGAGCAGGACAGTGATGAGGATGAGTAAGGTCATGGAACCGGCTCCTGTTTTGGTGTATAAAATTCGTTTTTGGTCGAGTAGCCGCACGAGTCGGTGACGCACCGAACCGGCGAAATTCAACGCGCCGGGCGTTCCGTAACCCGGGCGGTCAGCGACGGCACTGTGTTCGACGATGCACAGCAGCGCGTCGCCGATGGTTTTGCGCGGGATCGTCGTGTCGGCGGCGAGTGCCATGTCGTCGCAGGCCGATTCCCGCAGGTGATTCATCCACCAGGACGCGACCCAGACCGCCGGATTGTAAAAGTGCAGGATCACAGCAAGCCGTTGCACGAAGGCCGTTTGCAGATCGCGCCGCCGGATGTGGGCCAGCTCGTGCAACAGTACCCAGCGTAACTGTTCGACGGTGAGTTGTTGGAGCATCGCCTCTGGGAAAAGGATGATTGGCCGGAAAAACCCATACACCGCCGGAACCGCAATGTTCGGGCAGGCAAACACCGGCACTTGAGCCGTAGCGTTGTGGCGTTGCCCCCGCGAATACGCATCATGCGGATAAAAGCGTGAAGCGTCGATGAGCCGCCGCTCACGCAGCACTTTCGCGAACCGCCGTTGCGACACGGCAAATCGCGTCAGCAGGAATGTCACGATTGCGAGCCAGGTGAGCATCGTGGCGAGTGGCCAGTGGCGTGTGATGAGTGGCCAGTGGTTCGTGGCGAGGGACGAGGAGCCAGGGGTGAGGGACGAGGGATCAGAGGCCAGTAAACTGTGTTCAGGCAGGGTACTCACGCCGTGACCGGCAGGTGGGTGACCGATCTCCGAGCGGTCACGTGCGGTACTCCGCACTGGCAGTTCCAGTCGGCTTTCGCCGAAGTATCCACTCAGAGATCGGCTGCCCACCACTGAAGATTGACCGTTCACATCCTCTATGTCGTCAATCAACGACTCGAACACTGGCGGCTCGAATGCCAGCGGCTCGAATACCGGCGGTTGCGAACGCGGCACTTCCGGCAAGGGGGACAATTCGACGGAATGTTCCATTTCTTCTTCTCTCACCCCTCGTCCCTCATCCCCCACCCCTCGCCACGCCACTAAAACCTCCGGCAACGGAATGCCAACCGGCACCAGCAGTTTGAGCATCACCAGCAGGAACAGGAGATACCCAACGCCCTGTGAGCAGCGTTTGCGGATCACACCCCAGATCAGTAGCACGAGCAACAACATCACCGCCGATTCCAGCAAACCGGTGAGTATCCATTGCGACCAGACGGCGGTTGTTTTTTCAATCAAAGTTTCGATCATGGTGTCAGACTCCGGGCTTCGGACTTCAGGCTTCAGATTTCAGAAGTTTCTTGAAGTCCGAAGCCTGAAGCCCGAAGTCTCATTCTGTCAACTCCTCCAACAACTCGCGCAACGACCGCAGTTCATCGCAGGTCAGTTTTCCGCACTTGATAATGTGGGCCATAAGCGGGGCGACCGTGCCGTCGATGGCGTAACCAATCAGCGTTTCGCCCGCCTTTTTGAGGACGGTCGCCGCCGGTTTGTTCGGAAGGTACAGGAAACTGCTGCCGACCCGTTGCGTCCTGACGTAACCCTTGACGACAAGCCGCCGGAGCAACGTTTTGACCGTTTCCGGTGACCAGTCCTGATGCCGTTCCGCAGCGGCATGAATTTCCCCCAGTGCCCCCTGCCCGATGGTCCAAAGGGCGTTCATGACCTTCCATTCCGCCGGGGAAAGCTCCTTCATGCCCGGATCCGAATCGCGTTTTTTCGATATTTTCATGGTTTTGCTGACGAAATTTGACCAAATAGTTACATTTGTAACCTAATGTAGCAAATCATTATTGAGTTGTCAATGGCAAACGAGGCAATTTTCAGAAAAAAGATGACGTTTCGCAAGAATGTCCGTTTTTGGTCAAATCGCCCCGAAAGCACTTTTGATGGCCTGGGGCTTGGATCACAAACGGACTCACGCCAAAATAAGCAAATTCAAACCACCGGTGCCTCGATGGTTACCGAACGGTCATTCCTCGCGATGACTTTCAGACTCTGATGGAAATGTTCACATCATTTTCGAGATGATTGCCGAAGAGTCCTCCGTCTGAACATCCGTCTGTTTCTGGAACGGCTGGTACTCGGGGACGTATTCTTTCAGGCAATTTCGGAGGTCCGTCTGCGAGACGTTGTCCAGGAGTGTGCAGAGTATGTCGATCTGTTTGCGCACCTGT
>WRMR01000539.1 GCA_009776995.1 Planctomycetaceae bacterium
AATCGCCAAATCAGGAAACGAAATAACCAAGGTACTTTTGAACATATCTTTGATTCTTTTGAAGGCGATTGTTAAACTCACTTTGAGTGTGATCAGTAAGCTCACCATGAGGGCGGTTAGACTCATAACCATGATAGTCGGTGGTATTATCGGAGGATTACTTGGTGGGATTGGACTTGCCGTGGCCACTGAAGGCAAGAGTGAGTTTATCGAAGATATCGGAGAATTACTTGGTGCGAACCGACTATTTGGAATTACCGGGGCTATTGATAACATGGCTGACTTCACCGGAAAGCTATTTGTTACGATTGGAGTTACTAATACTAATCCTGCTGATGAGATGGGTGGCTTCGTTGTAGGATTTTTGATTGGTGCCTATTTTGGCATTGGTATTGGTCCCTTTATGGCAAAGTTTAATGAAGAGCTGATTCTTCTGGTAAAAACAACATGGGGGGTTTTTTGGGACGAATTTAACACAGATGAAATTGTTGCTGAAGAAAGAAAGGATGGAGTTGTAGTTGTAAGAAGAAAAAGTGGAGGTGGAATGGTATTATTGGGAATGCTGTTCTTCATGGTGTTTTTGTGGATACCTAAGCTGTGTATCATATCTTTTTTCTGTCCGCTTATCGCCATCTATCGACTTGTGTTTGACTCGTGAAAGAAAACATTGCCGACGACGTTTTCATGATTTATGTCCTGCTTGCAGGCTTCAGAAAAAATATTGACAGGGAGTGATCATAATGAACATTCAATTTCAAACCCTTGATGCCGGTAACGGGGAGGAACTCATTGTCCTCCAGAAAAAAGTATGGAAACGCATCCTGGAAGAGTTGGAAGATATCATGGCTTATGACAAAGCGAAAGCAAATCCGAACAAAGAATTTTTTTCCGTGGATGAAGTTGCACGAAAAGTTTCACAGAAAACAAAGCCCAAATCTTCGTTGAGCAGCACGCAATAGAACAACATCATTGACCTTCGATTCGATCGGCCCCGACACGGCGGACAAATTCATCAGGGCGGCCAAAGGGCGGCCTCGCGTTTCGCATTGAAAATCATTGTGATGGAGTCTATCAATCCGGATTCGGGGAACAGCCAAAAATTATTGCGCAGATCTGTGCGCAGTACACACCGGAAATGGCTTGCAGATAAATGAAGCGACAAACAAAAAGGCCGTAAATTGCAGTGTTGTGCAATCTACGGCCATTCCTTGCGAACCCCAAGGTAGCCAAGGCGGGACTCGAACCCGCACGCCGTACCCGGCAAGGGATTTTAAATCCCCAGCGTCTGCCATTCCGCCACTCGGCCATTTTATCGAATCAGTCAATCTTCAAATTCGATGGTCAGTCACATCACAATCCGTCAGTCCTCAATAATTTTCAATCCTTATAATATAACGCCTGCGTCATTTTTGACAAGAAGTCGCATTGCCTTCTCACAACGCAGGAACGGCTATGCCCAAATTGAAGTTTGTCAACGGTCACGCCCAAAAGCCGCCCGGAGCGAACAACGGTGGGACGAGTCGGTTCCAAAATCCGGTTTCGTGGACAAAATCCAGAACGCTGTAACGGTTGCGAACCAACAGGCACTGCTCAAAACTCAACAGCAATCGCTCACGGGTGATGCCGATTTCCTCCGGCGTGGATGGCGCACCACTTTGTCGGATCATCTGTTGCACGGTGGCCGCTGGGAGAGTTTGCCGCTTGAGACGTTCCCGCAGATCGTCCCAATGGTCGGCAAATTCATCGATGCGCCGCAGAGTTTCTGTCGGTTCGACGTATTTCTGCCGGCATTGGTCGAGCATTTGCCTGGCCAGATCACCGTTACCGAAATGCTCGCACACTTTCGCTTCGATTGTCGGCCAAGTCCATTTCCAATCGGTCATCGTTTTCTTTGAGGCAAGCAAATCATCCTTTGATAAGGCAATCACCCGCTCATACAGTGCGGAAATCGAAATCGCGCCAACCCCGACTTTCGCGCCGTGCGAGACGGTTTTTCCCTGATACGTGTGATCCTGGTTGTCCCAAAGGTGGCTGAACAGGTGTTCCGCACCCGAAGCGGCACGCGACGACTTCGCTTTTTGCATCCCCAATCCGCTCATGATCAACCCTTCCATGAGATGGGCAAGTGCCGGTCTGTTCCGTCGAGCGATACCGGACGGATCGGCAAGCCATTCACGCAAATGTTCCTGCACCAGTAACCAGACATCGGTGTCGATTGGATCGATGCCGATGTGGTCGGCCAGCATCCAGTCGGCTCCGGCAGGCAGTTTCGCGATCAGGTCGGCGTAACCGAAAGCCCCCAATTCCGGTTGTGCGGCAACGATGACATCCATATCAATCAGAACCGCCTTGGGAGCGGGACAGTAGAGCGTTTGCTTGCTCTGTTGGACTTTGATCGAGGCACCAAACGCGGTGTAACCGTCCATCGACGCCGCTGTTGTGACCGCCATGTAGGGACGTCGGCATTCGTAAGACGCGAGTTTTGTCAGGTCGTTGACCGTACCTGAGCCGACGGCAATCGGAATCGCGTCGCATGGGGCAAGATGCGCGACCAACATGTCCGCATGTTTCCGGTCGGCATGCAATGCGACATCGGGGAACACGAATGGTGTTGCGAGTCGCAGTCCGTTCGGCTTGCGCAACAGTGTTTCGAGTGCCTTGCCGGCGGCGGTGTATGAGTTTCGGTCGGCCACGAGGACCGCTTGGCGTTCCCCAAAGCATTGCCGGAACAGGCTCGCCGTCTGTGCCAACGTGCCGTCGCCAATCACAACAGCCTGTGTCTCTCCAGCCAGTTGGAGTGCACGATCCAGTCGTTTGTGCGTCGCCTGGTATAAATTCGTCATGCAAAAATTCCTTACCGGCCTCGGTTTTGATGATGGGAATGCGAACGAGTGCAGAGTTCAATGTGCAAAGTATTGTCGCTTTGAACATTGCTCTTTGAACTTGTAACTTCGACAACTTG
>WRMR01000540.1 GCA_009776995.1 Planctomycetaceae bacterium
GTGCTTCGTGATCGGCAACAAACCACCAGGAAACCGTATGGGATCGCTTTCCCACGTCCCCGTGTTCCACCATCCCGTTCCCGGGTTGACGATGTACCATCCGGCATCCATCCACCAGAAGTCCAGCGGAAATCCGTGTTCCAAATACTTGTCGATGAAAAGGATTTGCGACGCCCCGTCCATTTTGGAATATTCGGGGAATTGGTGCCCGTTGCACGCGTTCATCTGCGTCAATTTCGGGAGTTCTCCGCCCGGTCGGGGAATGTTGTGCGCAATCATCCAACTTCGCCAGACGTTTTGGGCATGGGTGCGGTCCCCGTGCCAGAATTGCAGCACGATCAACGGTTGCCGTACCGTTTCGCCCGGATGGAGCAGAAAACGCGTTTGTTCCTGTCCCGCCTGCACAGTCAGTTGCGTCTCGACGCCGATGACGTCCTCCGGATTTTGTTGTCCGGTTTTTTTCTGCTGAAATTGTGTGTTCCATTGTCCCGCCCAACTGACGACGAAAATCAAACCCTCGCTGCTTTCCCGGCTGAGATTAAAATACGGCAACGCGGTTTGGGTCGGTCGTCCGCCCGTGTTGGCAATAGTGAGGGGTACTTCCGTCAAATTGGTTGTCAGCGGCCCATAACTGTCCGCCGTGCAGTTGTCGCCTTTGTGGTGATGGAGCGTCCAATCGCCGAATCCAACCCGGCTGAAGACGGTGTCAATCGCATGGATATTGCTCAGAATCGGCGTGTCGTTCTTGCCGTGATTCGTGAAGTAAAGAGTCCACTCGATGGTCGGGAAATCGTTGTAAGCAACCGCGACGATTTTCACTTCCAATGCCGTTTGAGGATCGGTGTAGGAGAGTGTGTATTCTGTCCGGTTGGCGTCAAGGATTTTTTTCTCCCGCTTACAAGTCCAGTTGTCCAGAAATTCGCGGGAACTTTTATCACCATAATAGAACGAAAAGACCGGATCGGGCGAAATGGGCTTTTCGTTTCCATGAGAGATCGGACAATCGCTCAAAAATTGTTCCGTTCCATCGGCGTAGATGATTTTTGCGTCGGCCCAATCGGCTTGATCGCACGAAAAACCGTCTCCGGCGTCATCGACGATCAGCGTGAAACTTTTTCGGCCTTTGAGATCAAGGGAAATCGCCTGGGCAGGGGTTCCTTCCCGAATGGTGTCGGTTTGGAACAATTTTTCGTTTTCGACCGCAACGGCGAATCGAACCGACCCGCGGCCGCCGCTCGTGTTTTCGTTGGAATCGACGCCGATGACGGCTTCAAATTTCACCGCCGGTTTCGACAGAACGATTTCCAGGCGGCTGTTCGCATGGACGTACAATCCCTTGCGGAAAAGATGATTGCCGATTTTCAGCAGCTTGTTACCGCGAAAGTCGGGCTGCACCCAACCATAATTGGCGACCACGTCGATTCGCGGAAGACTTTTCGCCGTGGCGATTGGCTGTCCTTCCAATTTTGCGGCGGCGAAATCCCTGGCTGCGGCAAGTTCGGCGTCTGTCGGCTTTGCGGCGGAAACCGGCTGGGCAAAAATGATTCCCAAGAGTAATAATAGCACGAAGGGAAAAAAGGGGAATGTTTTCATGATGTTTCGCTGCGTCGTTGACGCGATTGGAGGTTGTTATTTTTTACCGGATTCGAGTTTCAAATCAACGGTATTTTTACCCTGGGCGATGTTGGCGGTCAAGAGCGACTTGCGTTTCAAGCCGATGTATTGGTCCGAAATAATGGAGAGAATCTCATCCTCTTCCATACGGCCGTCTGACGTTTTGACTCTCTTTCCCCGTCGCTTTGTGCGCCGATACGTTGACGGTGTAATTTCCCGGCACAGGTCCCTTCTTGGCGGGAATCTCGTAACTCCCGTTTTGGATCGTTCCCGCCACAATGGGAGACGCGGTTCCCGGCTCCGGTCGGAACATCACGTAGCCGTCCGCGATGGGATCGCCGTCGAGCGTCACGGTTCCCGACACGGAAGCCCGGTCAGGGAATCACCGCCGCAGCCGATGAAAATAAAGGCAAGAAAAAATGTTGCAAAAAATATAATATGTTTCATGGTTGTATCGAAAAACAGAAGAGTTGGGCAACACAAAAGGTCGCAAGTGCGGCAACAGCCGAACTTGCGGGTGACACAACAGACGTCACCGTCACGTTCTTACAATCCTGTTTGGCCGTCGCTAATATAAACCGTCTGTTGGTAAGCGTTGGTATCGACCGTGTTGGAAACGAAAGAAACGGAAGCGTCGCCTCTCAGACCCTGGACGTCGGCGGGATGACGACTCCGCGCTCCCGCATAGTGTTCAAAGCTGTCATAGCTGATACCTTCACAAGGAAGATTGATTTCAGGAAGATTCTCTCCCGGACCGCAAAACTGGTCTAAATTTAAGGTGATGTCGGGGGCGGAAGAGTTCGGCGTCAGTGTGGCGAAAATAAACATACATACGGCACGATTTGACCAAGGGTGTCCATGAGCCCGGGCCGCTCTTTCTCCCGTCAGGTATTCGGAATAGAGAATGACATTGCTTGTCCCATCCGTCAGATTGGACATGGTACGCCAAACCTGAGTGGTGAAAGCACCGCGCGTTTTTGAATCGAAGGTCATACCGGAGAGCCCTGGCCGGGCTTCGTCAAACATGTGCCCCTCACAAGTTCCGTTCGTGAAAGGGAGATAGTTGACCTTGTATAATCCCGTCTCTAACCCGCTTGACGGTATCCACTTCCCACCCAGCCCATCGCTGGGACAAAGATAATAGCTGATGGATTTTCCATCGAGACTTTGCCATTCGGCGGCCATATTTGGTGCGCTGATTCCACGATCGGCATAAGGCGCGGCGAGGATCCGTTGAAATAGACTTGTTCGGAAACCCAGAAATGTAATTGCCCATTTTTCCAAAAATCAACAACATGGGTAGTTTGGGTAGAAATTTATTGAGTTTCCGAATAAGTCTA
>WRMR01000541.1 GCA_009776995.1 Planctomycetaceae bacterium
GCGATTGGCCCGCCCCTGACATTCCACCGGCAGTCGCCATGACGTCCTGCCAATTGACGTTTTCAAAGCCGCTTCCACTACTATTTTCGTTACTATTTCCCCTTCCGCCCGGCGTCGCACCCTGGCCGGGCATCCCGCCATTTGGAAATCCGCCGCCTGTCATCCCACCACCCGGCAAACCGGGGGAACGTCCTCCCATAATGTCGCCGCTCAACCGGTTGGCCGCAGTAAGTTGTTGCATGAGCATCATCTTGATCGGGATCATGCGCTCGCGCGACGCGGCCAGTTGCATTTCGAGCCGCTGTTTCAAAGCCTCGTTGGGTGGCGGAAATTCCAGCGTCCAATCCTCTTCGACCAACTCATAACCAAAATGTTCGCCCCAGGATTGAATCGACTCACGCACCGCATAATAGGCGTCAATGCCGTCGGGACGCACAAGGATCAAGGGGTAGGGCTTCGTCCCGCGCGGCACAAGTTCCTGTTCCGTGTAATACAAACTTGCCGCCCGCAGGATCGCGTCAAGCGGGTTGTCCGGGTGTGACGCCGTCAAAAAATCGTCTTCCCGCAACACGATTCCCTCCGGTTGAATGATGACGCAATCGTTGCGGCATTCGATATACACCGGGCGGCGTTCCGTCCCGCTCTGCCCGCGATAAGGAATGATCGCGTAGGAGCTTTTTCGCTCGGCAGCGTTCTCCCGCAATTCTTTCAATTCAAGTTCAGTCCGACGCAGAGTTTCGCGTTTGGCGGCTAACGTATCGGCAAGTTTCCCGGTTTCTGACGTGTCGGCATGACTGTTGTTCCTGTGCCTTTCCAACGCGGCTTCCGCCCGTTGGATTTCCAGCACTATCTCCTCATTGATTTTTTCGAGTGTCGCGATCCTGGCACTTTCATTGTTTATGTCCGCGATGGTCAGCTCTTTGGATTTTTGCAGATCGCCTGCAAACATCGCCAGCGTTTGTGCTTCGACGTCCAACTCGGCGATGATTTCTTTGGTTTTGATTCCGGCACGCTCGGCAGCCTGAGTTCGCGCATGGTGATTGATGACGACCAGCAACAGAATCAACAAGCCCATCGTGCAAATCAAAACGGAAAGAAACGGGAACAGGGACACTGGGCTTCCCCCCTGTTTGCCACCCCGTGAACGTCCCAGCCGACTCATGCCGCCTGACCTTTCCCTTTGCCGCGAGCGACCGTGACCGGCTCAACAGCAACTTGCGAGACCTGTTTCGAACTCAAAAGGTGAATCGCCGCCGCCAGACTGTTGAGCGTTTCCTCAAAATACCGCGCCTCGGCCAGCGACGAGAGATTTCTGTTGAGTTGCGATTCGAGCTTGGCAATATCGCCCGCCGCATTGATGACATCGCGAAGAACTTCGCTTTGATGCACCATGCCCGCTTGAAACTCACCCAATGCCGCCACACTTTCGTGGATGGTCTTGGCCACCTCCTGCGCCTGGCGTTTCGAGCTTTGCATCAATTCCTGTTCCGCTTTAACCAACGCCTGGGCATGCGTCTCAACATTTTCACGCATCGCCACGGCCAGCGTCGTTTTCATTTGCGTTGCGCTTTCCGAGGCCATCATCGCGTAACGCGAGTGCGACGCACTGATGGCCTGATCCCAAATATCGGCTTGTTTTTGAATCAAATCCTGCAAAGTTTCGAGTACGACCTCAATCATCATGCGAACGGTGACAAGCTGACTATCCTCTCCGGACGCAGTTCGCAGGATGAAACGTCCCCGTAGCTCCCAGTCAACAAGCTGAGATACTTCCTCGAGCAATTTCTGTTCGTCCCGCCAGGTGGCAAATTGCGAAAAATAGATAATCATGCTCAGTGCCAATGCCAACGCTGTCGTATCAAACGCAACGGTCAGCCCTTCCATGACCAGAGGCAACGATTCCTCCAGCGCATCGGGCGCGAGATTACCCATTGCCAGCGCAATTCCGATGACCGTGCCGAGAAAGCCCAAAATGGGAATGGCCCAGATAATGATTTTTGTCAGCCCGTAATCCCCTTCGGCACGCATATAGTCGTCGTCCGCCATGCATCGCAGATCATCGTCCAGCCGTTCAGGCGTTCCGGAATGGCGAATATTGTTCAAAATGGCGCGTAACCGGTTGGTCTGTAACGACTTCCCGAACTGCTTGTCATGTTCGTCGATTTGTGCAATCAGCCGCACGGCTTCCGGTGATTCGAGTTTTCGTTCGCCGATGGATTCCAATCCCGTGCCGAATTTCAATCGTCCCCAATGTTGGCGAACGTCGAAAAATTTGAGACAGATTGACGCCATGCCCACGAAAAACATGATTGTGATGGCATACTCGACCGGGTGCATAGCCGTATAACGCACGATGGTCGCGTCCGTGAGAATTTTATTCTGGATGAGCGCATAAAACCCAAAGCCGGTCAACCCGCCCCAAAGTAACGGCGATTTTGTTATTCTTGTAAAAAGCGATCCTAACATGTTACCACGCCTTGACTTGTAAATTGATATGGCGTATAGCAATATGTACAACAATCGAATCCATGACGCCACCTCTGCGAATCATAAAAAAAAACGCAAACGGATTCCAGAGCAATTTTTAAAGTACACTCTGCCAGACCCCCACAACCTTAGAATGTGTCTTATGACCGTCACGAGTGCGACGCCGCCTTTCTTGAAATCCTTGATCACTTTGCGAACGGTGTCGTCGTTTTGCTGAACGATGAACGCAATCTCCGGCGCGAATTTTTCACAAGCATGAAGCCACAGAATTTTGTACCCGTTCACGTTGTTCAGTGGTGAAAATTGACAAACTGGTGTTGTCACCTTTCTTCAAATGATGTACAATTTGTTGCATGGATGCCAAAGACAAACGGAATTGTTAAACTCGAAACTTTACTCCAATCGGCTTGGGAGGAGATCGTAACGCTCAAAGCACGTATCCTCCAGCTCGAAAACGAGC
>WRMR01000542.1 GCA_009776995.1 Planctomycetaceae bacterium
CTTGCCGGGTTTGAATGTCACAACGTATTTCTTTTCGACCATCACTTCCATACCGGTTCTTGGATTGCGAGCCTTCCGGGCGGCACGGCATTTGACTTCAAAAACGCCAAAATTCCGCAATTCAATCCGCCTTTCTTCGACTAATGTTTCAATGATGGCGTCAAACGTCTTTTGGACGATCTCTTTGGTTTTCAATTGTGTCAAACCAAGCTCTTCCGAAATGGATCGAACGATTTCTTTCTTTGTCACGGCTATACCTCATTCCTCAATGACTAATACAATGTCCGAAAAATTCAGACCGGGTAACAATACCACATTGCTGACCGGGTTTCGATGAATAACACGCCAAAATCTGCAAAAACGTTTGGCGTGTGCTTTCCACTTCACGGATTTCACAATGTGATTTAAGTTTAAGTATTGCAAGAACTAAAGTCAATACCTTTCAGAATTTTCCTTCAAATTTTTTACTATTGCCAAAGAAATCAAAAAAATTGCTATTCAGCAAAATTTCCTGTTTCAAACTGGGTATTTTATGAGATAACCCAATTACCGTAAATTAGCTGTTTTCGTTTCAAGGCAAATGATTTATTGTACTATTACCCAAAAAAACTTATGATATGAATTCTTGGTCAAGTTTTTTCTCACACAAAGGCACAGTGTTTTTGTAAGTATTTACATGCCAATGGTTTACGAAAACGTAATGAAAATGGTGGCACAAAAACTACATCATTTGTAATCGTCGGTGGTACACTTGCGATTCCGTGAGGTGGTTTTTAGAGCACATACAACGTGATGGCCATTGGCCGAGGCGACCTGGATTTTCGGGATGCCCAGCATTTGCATGACATGCTCAAGCGGCTCCCGCCCTTGTCCCTGATCGTCAATGCGGCCGCTTACACCGATGTGGACAAAGCGGAACGCGAACCGTTGACCGCCGAACTAGTCAATGCCGAGGCACCGGTGGTCTTGGCCGCCGAAGCGGATCGCCGTGGTATCCCGATGGTTCACTTTTCAACGGACTATGTGTTCGACGGGCAATGCAAGGGCGTTGCATCCCAGTTGGAGCGACCGCTCCATTGCCACAAATCCGCTCGCGATGCCCGCTGTGATCGTCCGGTAAACCACCTTGAACCATACACCGAGGCTGACCGTCCGAACCCGATCAGTGTTTACGGCTGGAGCAAGCTCGCCGGGGAACAGCGGGTACGCGACATTTGCAACCGGCATTTGATTTTTCGCCTCAGTGGTTTGTACGGCGCAGAAATTTTTTGACCACGATGCTGAAATACCTGGAACAGGGCGAATCGCCGCGAGTCGTTGACGATCAGATCATTTCGCCGAACTGGTGCCCAATGGTCGCTGAGGCGGTGGAACATGCTGTGGCAAGGATCGGCAATATCGGACACAACGAATGGGGTGTTTACCATTTAACCGGCTCCGACAGTACGACGTGGTATGAGTTCGCGCGTTTGATTTTTGAAAAAACGTCACAACTTTGGGACAAACCCTTGCTTGTTCCACAAGCCGTCAGTTCGGATGAATATGACGCAACAGCCAAACGACTGGCTTATTCAATCAAGAACCCGGAAAAATTGACCCGGACATTCGGTTATACATTACCCGACTGGCAAACGCAGTTTTTGCAGTGCGTGAACAGCATACAACATTAACCCGACAATCCAGTTAACAAAATCCATTTCACCATTTCTGCGCTCCTCGTGCGCGCAGAACCCAACCAAAGAATAAGGAACCCCAACCATGATGTTTCCACTCATCCGACTCGCGCTCCAGGCAATTGTCAAGCCGTATTCGCTCGGCGACAAAACCTCGTGCAAGAAGTTTCTGGAAAACCTGCACGCCCTCGTCAAACCGCTGGCAGCACAAACGAAGACCAATTCTTGACGACAAGATTGTGCAACATCTTGAGTACATCCTCAAGACCGACGCGCTCTTTGATTATTTTTTCAAGCTGATCTCGGATCAATTTGCGACCAATGCAATCATCTTTGAGGATGTCAATGAAAGCGAAGTGATTGCCCTTGTCGAACAATCGTCACCGGAACCGTTGCCCGAAGCGATCAACCCCGTTTTGATTGTGTCGCTGGTCACGCAAATCATTTCGCTGATCAACGCCCTCAAAAAATTCAAATTGGATTAACCGACTTATGTTTCAGTGTTTTGCGGGATGCACAGGTGTGAAGACAACCATAATAACCCTTTGAGGATGAAAACACAGCACTCAATCTGATGATTCCGCATAACAACTGATGTGAAAGGACAAAATCATGACAAAAAGACAATACGCCATTTTGATACTCGTCTTTTTGCTTGGCCTTTGCCTGGCAAAACTTGTTGCAGCCCAGCGAATTGATGGCCCCAACCAGGCACAGGCGGGTACACTGGCAACGTTTGAAATCACACCACCGCAGGTTGCCGACTGAACAATCACGTCCATGGAAACCACGGAGCGGGTCTTTCAAACCGACACCTCGACCAACCGTTTGTACTTTGCAACACCACAACAGGGTACATACCATATCATAGCGGCGATTGTCATGGATGGCAAGCCCCAGGTGCTTGTGAAAACCTTTGTCAACGGGAGCGGTGGAGAGGTCAAACCGTTACCACCCATCCCGCCAACGCCGAATACACCTCTGGCCGAATGGGTGAAAACGCAATTGCCGCTGCTTGTGAAGAGCCAAAACATGGCGGCTGAACGACTGTTGGTCGCGCAATGCTTTGAGCAGACCGTACAAAAGATTGACAACGATACGATCAAAACAGCGCAGAATGCCCGGACGCAACGACAGTTCCATTTTAGTGGTCAATAGTCCGGCAGTAAAGACGGCGGGGCGAGGTCGTGCAGAAAACTGAAGATCGCATCACGAAGGAAGGTCATGACGTTTCGTCCCTGCTTTCGGCAGGTGGCAACCGTTGTCC
>WRMR01000543.1 GCA_009776995.1 Planctomycetaceae bacterium
TATTGCCCGAACTACGCCCGGAAAAGCAGTCGGCTTTTTGTTCATCCCTATCTTTAACTTTTATTGGATATTCGTTGCATTCCGGGGATTGGGCAAAAATATGAACGAAACGCTTCGACGATATGGAATTCAATATCAGGTCAATGAGGGTTTAGGAGGAATCTTCTGTATCCTTGCAATTTTTTCCTGTATCCTTCCCGGCATTTTTACTTGGATACTCTACTGGGTTCCATACATCAGCTTCTTGGGCATTTTGGTTAATCTGGCGGTTGCCATCGTTTTGGTTTTCTTCTTTATGTCCGTAAAGAAAGCTGCCATAGCCTTGCTGAAACAAGACAAGAAAGGAAGTGAAAATGGAGGTTTTCTCAAATCAAATCTGCGTCAATCGGCGACATCTGCGGATAAAAAACTTCGTGGTTCTTCGTGATCTTCGTGGTGAATAAAAAAACACGATGACCGGGGACTGTCATCCCCGGCTCTTTGGCAACTCTTGACTCCACACATCTGAAACTTCTCACCCGCCGCCCGACCGCCATTCTCCCCATGATTCGTTCAAGTCGGTGATCCAGCCGCAGTGTTTTCAGAAATTTCTGTCGCCGCATAGCTTGGAAGAGCGGCCTGTCAAGTGAAAAACTCTGATTCGGCCCCTGAAACCAATTTTACGTAGAGTTTCCCCCTCGTTTCAGCCGACATATCCGGTATATTTTCATTTTCAACACCCCCATCGGAGCCATGACATGGCGGTTTCTCTTCGATTTTTGTATCGTCGGCGATTTCTGTTGGCAGGAGCAGGTTTTTGTGCGTCGGTTTTGACCGGTTGCGGAACCGTTCTTCATCCGGAGCGATGTGGTCAGCCTGCGGGGAGCTTGGACTGGAAGATCGTGGGGCTGAACGCTCTCGGTTTGATCTTGTTTTTTATTCCGGGGGTCATCGCGTTTGCTGTGGATTTTTACACCGGAGCCATCTATCTTCCGCCGTGTGAAATGGGTCTTTCTTCACAAAGCGATCAGCCGTTGGTCGTGCGTCACGTCCCTCGTGAGGAAATGAGCCGGTCACAAATTGAGACCGTGGTCAGCAGTCATGCAGGTCAGCCGATTGCATTGGCAGAGAGCAATTTCTCTTCGCAACCGCTCAACAGTATTGATGACTTCTGGCAGAAAGTGCATGATTTGACCGATCATCAGCCTGTCGGACATTCTTCTGTCTCAGGTTGATATTTCGATATTTCCCGGATTTCCCGGCACCAAACATTCTTTCAAATCATGCCATCGCATTTCCAGGATGTTTTCACGCATTTCAGCGACACGTGCCGGCCGCGCAAGGTGCTGGAGTTGGAGAACTTCGCCGGCTGGGGAGGCCGTGTTTGTTATCGGGTCGTTGCGGAAGAAGGCAGGGTTTTCTGTCTGCGTCGCTGGCCGGAAGGGCAGCCGCCACGACAGCATCTCGAATTGATTCAGGCCGTACTGTGGATGTCCGACTGTGCAGGAACCGACTGGTTGCCGTTGCCGTTTGAAACCAACGAAGGCAAAGGCTACGTCGAACGCAATGGCTTCGTTTGGGAATTGCTTCCGTGGTTTTCGGGTTACAAAATCCCGTTCGTTGAACCGATCCGGCCGGGGCAACTGGTTTCGCTTGTCGAAGCATTGGCCGATTTTCACTGCGCCGTCGAAAGTTTCCCGCTTGCGACACCCGCGAAGGGGATTTCACCACTGGCACGGGCACGGAATCGGCAGTGGCAGCATTGGATTCGCGAAAAATTTGCGCGGCTTGACACGGCCTTGTCCCATTCGATTCTCCTGCACGTGGAACGGCTCCCGGCACACAGCGGTTTTCGCACGACGGAAATCGAGGCGATCCGCGACGAAATGATCGAACAGGCCAAAGTGTTTTTGCGTTCGGCCTTCGATCAGGCGGGGCGACTGATTTCAATTCTCGCCCGCGCGTCGCGTATCGCCGTGCCGCATCAGCCGGTGTTGCAATCGCTGTACCGCCGTCATCTGGTCTTCAGCGACCGGTCAAAAAATGAAATGGGCCGCCACCTCAGCGGGCTGGTCGATTGCTCCGGCATGAGCGTCGATACCCCGGCGGTTGACATGGCGATGGTCTTGGCGCACATTGCGCCGTGGGAATCGGCGGAATCGATCCAGGCGTTGGCCCGGTACAGAAAAATCCGCGATATTCCCGATAACGAATACTACCTCATGGTCGCGCTGTACCACGCCGAAACGGTTTTGTCTCCGCTCGACAAACTGGCCAAACTCTTCCTGCCGAACGAGCCGGGCTATCTCGCCGCACCCAATGTGGCCCAAATCGCCGCCATGCGCGACGAACTCCATTGGGCACTCGGACAAATCGCGAATTTCCAGAAGGATGAGTAAGGAGTAAGTTCCGGGCTTCAGACAGGGCGGTCACGCCATGACCGCCGCCACGTTTCAACCATACACAACTTTTGAGGATAACTCTAAATATACGAATATGAGTCATTTTCAAAAGTATGGCCACTAGAAGGAGCTAGTGTGAATGTAGTATCTGATGCCTCGGGAATTTCACTTGTATATGAATGAGGAATTTTGACAATGAAGCACTTTAAATTTGATGATGATGATGAACACAAGAAAGAGTTTCAGAAACAAAATCGTAATACTTTACTTCACGTGTTTACGATAATTGTTCTGATATTAACACTTTTTCTGTTCCTTTGGATACGGTTAGGAAATGATGCTCTTTGGTGAATATTTATTCTTAACTAAATTCAGAGAACCACACACTCCGCTGTGCGGTTCTTTGTTGTTTCTTTCGTTATTTCGTAATAATTTCTTTTCTCGCAGAGATCGCAAAGAACGCAGAGAGACTAAGGGAAAGTTTTTTTGGGGAGTATTCGATGTTACTAAGGGAGTGGCGGCAAGCCACCCTTAGTAACCCTGCGTCAC
>WRMR01000544.1 GCA_009776995.1 Planctomycetaceae bacterium
AATTCCAATTCCACCGTGTCAAACGGCAGTTCGTGATCCTGACAAATCGCATAACGATTATGTCCATCAACGATGGTGCCGTTCCATGTCACAAGCGGTGACAAGCAACCGTGTTCCAAAATGTCCGCCTCAAGCCCCTTGTATTCCGCATCGGAAAGCGGAGGCAGCAGAGTGTGAAGGTCGGAATGAACCTTGAGTGTTTTCATAAATCACCTCGTGAAAATGTTATTTGTACGCTGGTGAATCATCTTATCGGCGCGGAAATCTCTGATTGATAACGCTGATGACCTGCCCGACGATTTTGCAACCGTCATCCGAATTCATTTTCTCAAGCACATCAAGAATCAGCTGTTTGCGGTACTTGAGATCGAAAAAGCTGAAGAGGCAATTGACCAACGCCGAGGTGTCGTGTAACAGGATACGCGGGAGCGTCACCGCTTCCTGAAAAATTTCCGGCACGGGCTGAGGATCAGGCAGGGGCAATATCAGTGAAGTCTCCTCTCCGGTTTGTTCCGAACGAATCCGGGTGTATTCTTTGTGAATACTTGTTTCCCCCTTGCGCAGCCGTTGTTTCGTCTCCTCGTCGGCATGTTTGTCGAGGTATTCGGCTTTTCCCAATGTTCCTTCGGAAACACCAGCCATTTTCGCAAGTTCGTTGCGTGTATTGGTGGGAGTCAGCTCATCGAGTTGTCCGCGACCTCTCAGTGACATGTTGTTTTTCGCTTTGGCGGCAATCATCAGTTTGAATTGCAACGCAAGTACCGCCCGTTGATACGGTGTCATATTCCGGCGATGTTCCTGATGTTTCCATGTCCAAAGTATGGCATCGTCCAACGAATCGAATTCCAACTCAACCGTATCAAACGGCAAACCGTGTTTTTCACATAAGGCATGGCGGGCATGGCCATCGACAATGATATTGCCCCAGATGACAATTGCCGTCAGGCAACCGTGTTTGAGGATGTCTTCCTCAAGTCCCTTGTATTCTGCATCCGAGAGCGGCGGAAGCAAATTTTCGAGCTGGGGATGTGTGATAAGTTTTTTCATGGTAAAATCCTCTTTTCAAAATTGTGTTTTGGAAAAACCGGCTGCGGAACATTCTGCAACCGGAAGCAAGTCATGGAAAATCAGCAATTGTCATTGTTGATCGGGAACAGCTCGCCCATTGCAGACGGAAATCCGACCAGCTCCTCGTTGGTCTGAATCGCCTTGAGGATACATTCGCAACGTTTGTAAATCTCCCGCCTGGTGTTTTCACGGCGATCATCCCAGAGCATCAGGCACTCCCGAAACGCGTTGACCATTTTGGCGGCGGGATGCTCCTGGCTCTGCCCTTTGAGCAGATTGCAAAAATCGACAACCTGGTCTTTGGCGAGGTAATAACATGCCCTTGCAACGACACCACGCACCGTCGGATCATTGATCTGTTTGTTCGGATAGTCGCCGAGCTGATCGACGGCAAAATCCACGGCGGTGAAGTAACGGCGATAAAGAATACCGAGTTCGGCGTTGGAATACTTGCCGTTGCTCTTGCAATACCGGCCCGCAAGCATCGCCTTCAGGGTTTGGGTATGCTTCAGCGTGAGTGTGTTGTCGCGTACCGACATGCGCATCGTATCAAGGTTACTCCGGTTACGACCACAGTCGATGTATTCGTAATTATCCGGCGACTCGTCAATGAAGATGAGCATGGGTACTGTAATGTTGGCGGCAACGACGGCTGTCAACCGATGTTGACCGTCAAGCAAGTTCCGTTCCGCAGTAAATGCGACTCCCTGATGGGTGCGCCGCCACAACCCCGACTTGATCTGGTGAACATACACGTCAACCACCGCCTGATTGATCGGGCGATTGAACACGTTGCATTCTTCAAGCCATTTTCGGGCGAGTTCCGGTGTGACATGAACGACGTAGGCGTTATTGTAAGGTTGGGCGTTTGCGGGGAGTTGAATGTTCAGCATAGGTTGCTCCTTGAAAAAAGTGTTGGTTTGAAAATCAGCGTTTTGATTTGAGGTAAAGTTTGGCGATTGTTTGGGCGATGGGAGTCGTGACTTTCGCCCCATTTTTCGCATGAAGATAGGCCATCGCTTCGATGATCAATTCTTCAATGTATCCTTCACGAAAGTGCATGTTCAAATTGGTGATCAGGTGGTTGGGGTGATCCTGACGAATGTCCTTGAGTGTCGTTCTCCGAACACTGACCAACTCGTTAATACACGGTGTGTTTTTTGACGGCGGGGGTTCTGGGGTTTCCGGTTCCGTTACGGGCGGCTCTTCGTTCGACTCTGGAGGCTTGGTTGCCGTGGGTTTGGCGGTCTTTTCCTTGACACGCTTGTATTCCTTATTGACGGTCGTTTTACCCTGACGAAGTTTTTCCTTCGTTTCCTCGTCAGCGTGTTTGTCGAGAAATTCAACACGCGATACAGTATCTGTCGAAACTCCAGCGAGCTTCGCAATCTCATCACGAGTATTACGTTCTTTTGCTTCGGCAGAATTCTGCTTAAGCAAAACCCCACCCTGTCCTCCACGCTGTCGTTCACGAGCTTGTTTTTCAACTTGAGGCTTGAACCTCAGTGCAAGCTCTACTTTCTGAAATGGTGCCAAATTCCGGCGATTCTCCTGATGCGTCCATGCCCAAAACATGGCATCATCAAGCGAGGCAAATTCCAATGGCTTGACCTCAAACGGCAGTCCATGCTTTTGACAAATCTCGTAGCGGTTGTGACCATCGACAATCGCATCGTTCCACACGGCTATGGCGGATATGCAACCGCGTTCGAGGATGTCCTTTTCAAGACCTGCATATTCTTTCTCCGAAAGAGCGGGTAACAAGGTCTGAAGTTCGGAATGGATTTTTAAGGTTTTCATTGCAGATACTCCTCAATGTCAAAGTCCGGGTCACCGATCATTTCGTAATCAA